>CAZXIW010000014.1:0-31704 GCA_964640905.1 uncultured Oscillospiraceae bacterium | reverse complement strand
CTGCAAAAGCCGCGCCTGCGGCGCGGGGCGCGCTCTGCGCGCCAGCTTGCGGCTATTATAGCATAGATTTTGTATTCTGAACAGTCAAAAACGCAGGATTTGCCGCGAGTAGTCTGCCCCGCTTCCGGTCAAGCTAAGTCTGAAAGGAGATGAGACACATGCAGCTTCGTTCTTTCCTCATGACCATGGGCGCGGGCGTTGCCGTCGGCGCGCTCGGCGCGATGATGCTGCCGAAAAACAGTGAGCTTTACCAGAGCGCGTCCAGCGCAGCGAGCACCATCAGGCGCGAGGCCGAAAAGGCCATCGACGCACTGAGCGACCTGCACTGAGCCCGGCTCAGAGCTTTACAACCTCAACGACCGTCAGCGTTTCGCCGCAGATGGTAAAGCGCACATCAAAGCCCGCAAAATAAAAGCCATAGCGCCGCGTCGGGTCATGCTGATACCCGGGGCGGGGATTCATGGAAAGCGCCTGCCGAAGCCCCTCGCGCTTTTCCTCCGGGATACGGGAAAGAAGCTCGTCCGGGAAGACGACCGCCAGAGGCGTATCCTCGCGCGCGTCTGCAAAGGCATCCAGCGCCTCCGGGTGCGCATCGGCATAGGGCAGGTAGGGCTTGATGTCGTAGAGCGGCGTCTGGTCGGCAAGGTCTGCGCCCGCGACATACAGAACCGGCCCTTCTTCTGTATGCAGCGCCGCGCGCACCAGCTTCACACAGGAAAGCCCGATGGGGTTCGGCCGGAAGGGCGAACGCGTGGCAAACACGCCCACGCGCGTCTTTCCGCCGAGCTTCGGCGGGGCCACGGTCGGCGACCACTGCCCGTCCGGAATGCGGTCAAAGCGCCAGATGAGCCACAGATGACTCCAGCCCGCAATGCCCCGCAGGCAGTCAGGGTTTCGGTATTCCGGCTCAAAAACGATTTTTGAAACCAGCGCGCTTGCAAGCCCCGCCTGGCGGGGAATGCCGAACTTGGTGGGGAAATCGGTGTGAATGCGGGCAATAATATCCATGCGCTGCCTCCTGCCTGGTCTACGATGATACCTGTATCATAGCACATCGGCAGGAAAATGCAAATTTCTTTTGCATTTTTTAAAAAAGGCGCTACAATAGGGGCATACAGGAGGGATCACTATGCACGACGAACTGACAGCTGTCGACATCAAAAAGATGCAGGAGGAAATTGAGTACCGAAGGCTGACGCTCCGGCCACAGATTCTGGAGGATGTGAAGACGGCGCGGGAATTTGGAGATCTGAGTGAAAACTTTGAATATAAAGCCGCCAAGCGCGAAAAAAGCCGCAATGACAGCCGCATCCGCTATCTCGAGCGGATGATCAAAACGGCGACGGTTATTGACGCAAGCTCCGCGCCGGGCGAGATCGGCCTGTTTGACAAGGTCGTGATCTACATCGAAGAGGACGACGAGGAGCAGACCATCCAGCTTGTCACAACGCTCCGGCAAAACGCGCTCAAGGGGCTTATCAGCAAGGAGTCGCCCGTCGGTAAGGCCGTTATGGGGCATCGGGCCGGGGAACGCGTACAGGTCGTGGTCAACGAGCAATACAGCTACTGGATCGAGATCCGAAGCGTTGAAAAAGGGACAGATGACGCCTCGCTGCCGATCAGCAGCTACTGAGCCGTAAATATATTGCGCGCCGCCTGCTTGCAGGCGGCGCGTTTTGTTTCAGGTGTTTAAAAGCAGCTCCTCGTCAATCACGAGCTTTCCGTCCTTTTCAAGAAGGCCAAGCTGGCAGCGGCGGGCAATGGCAAAGAGCTTCTCGCCGTCAACGCCCGTCAGATTATCGACCTTATCAAGCAGCTTCTGCGCCTCAAAATGGAAGCTTGAGAGCGTGATGAAAATCCCGCGTGAGCCCTTTTCGGCGCAGACCGCGCCATAAAACTCGCGCACATCCTTGGCGGTCATGACCGCGTGGCGGTTTTTCATCTGCATGAGGATCGTCTCGCGGTAGCCAAGATCGTCTGTCGTATGGATGACGCCATCGATGCCGCCGTCATTTGAGCCGCCTGTGACAAAGCCCGCGTCTACCCGCTTACCCTCTGAAAGATAGTATGCGCGCAGAAGGCGCACACAGTAGCTCTCAAACCACTCACCGCCCTTGGTATGGATGGCCTCAAGAAAGCAGTGCTTGAGATCGCCGCCCTCTGCCGCGCGGCGCAGATGCCCGCCAAGCTCCGTCGCCGGGTAATCGCCCGGCGCGCCGCAGCGGTAGCCGCGCGTGGTCTTGACGACGTTGCGCTCCTTCTCCATCTCCTGAAGTGTTCTTCCCATGATGCTGCGCAGGGCGTTGTCATCGGCGCGGGATGCAGTTTTATCCGTTCCAAAATGCTGCTCTGCCAGACGGTAAAGCTCCTGCTTGCCGAGCAGCTGGCGGCTTTTGAGCGTCCGGGTGATAAACTGCCGGATGGCAGCGGGCGCAAACTGCGCATCACACGACGCGACCAGATGCAAAATGCCCGCCTCGTCCTCCTGAATCGAGCCCGCATGAATCAGACTCGTCAGCACCATGCCAAGCCGACTCTTGGCCAGCGCCAGCGGCGCATCCGGGCTTAGATCTGCCCCCTGCCGCTCCAGCCCAAGCGCGGCCAGCCCGGCCTCGATCAGCTGCTTGCGGCGCATGCGCCCGCCCTTTTCCAGCTCACGCAGCAAAAGCGCCTGCAATTGTTCATCGGTTCGTTTCATCCGTCCTGCCGCCCTTCTTTTCGTTTTCTTTGTCTATCATACGCCATTTTCCGGGAAAATGCAATGCAGCGCCGACAATTTTAAGCCCTCTGCTTCCAAAGAAGCAGAGGGCTTGTAAAAGCAAAGCTTATTTTGCGCAGGCGCAGACAAGATCGTGCAGCGCGCCCGTCGGGCACTCAGCCGCGCACTTGCCGCAGCCGACGCACTTGGCATAGTCGATGGAGGCAAGGTTGCCCTCAACCTTGATTGCCTCATGCTCGCACGTCTTCACGCACTTCATGCAGCCGATGCAGCCGGCCTCGCAGGCCTTGCGGGTCACAGCGCCCTTATCGTGGTTCGAGCAGAGCACCGCTGTCTTTGCAGCCTTCGGGATGACCGAAATGAGGCTCTGCGGGCAGGTCTTCGCGCACAGGCCGCAGCCCGCGCAAAGCGCCGTGTCGATTTTGGCAATGCCCTTGACCAGAGAAATTGCCTCATTCGGACAGACTCTCATGCAGTCGCCAAGGCCAAGACAGCCAAACGTGCATGTGCCGCTGCCGCCAAAGAGCATCTTTGCCGCCTGGCAGGTCGCGATGCCGCGGTAATCTTCCTTGGGGGAGGTCTTGTCGCAGTTGCCGCCGCAGTGGACAATGGCGGTCTTTGCCTCCACACCCTCAGCCTCCACGCCGAGAACCTCTGCCAGCTTTGCTGCCGCCTCCGCACCGCCGGGGACGCAGAGATTGGTCTTTGTGCCGGGCTCAAGCAGCGCCGTTGCGTAGCCGTCGCAGCCGGAGAAGCCGCATGCGCCGCAGTTTGCGCCGGGCAGGCACTCACGGATGGCCGGGAATCGCTCGTCTTCCTTGACGGCCATGACCGCCGAAGCAACCGCCAGACCCACGCCGCAGATCAGGCCGATAATCGTTACGGCCAGAACGGGAATCAGAATTGCATTCATCGTATACCCTCCTTAACCGCCGAACAGACGATCCAGCACGCCCGAGAAGCCGAAGAACGACAGCGAGACGATCGATGCCGAGACCAGCGTAATGGGCAGACCCTCAAAGCTCTTGGGCGGCTCTGCATCTTCAACGCGGGAGCGGACGCCCGAGAAGATGACCATCGCCATGAAGAAGCCAAGGCCGCAGCCAAGCGCCGTCAGAAGCGAGTCGCCATAGGAAAGGCCGTCGGAGATGTTGTTCATCGTTACGCCGAGCACGCCGCAGTTGGTGGTGATCAGCGGCAGATACACGCCGAGAGACTTATGAAGCGCGGGGATGTAACGCTTGAGAACAATTTCAACGAGCTGAACCAGCGCCGCAATGACGAGGATGAAGACGACCGTTTCCATGTAGGTAAAGTCGATCTTGCCGTCGAGCAGCAGGTGGTAGATCGGCCACGTAACCGCCGTAGCCAGAACCTCGACGAAGATAACAGCGATGGACATACCGGTTGCCTGGTCGAGCTTCTTGGAAACGCCGAGGAACGGGCAGATGCCGAGGAACTTGACGAGCACGTAGTTGTTGGTAATCGCAGCCGTCAAAATCACAAACAGGATGGTTTTCATTCAGCAGCCGCCTCCTTCCCGCTGCACGAGCCCGCCTTGCCGCAGCCGGGGCACGCCGCGCAGCCAAACTCTTTCTTGGTAATGGCCTTGCCCTTGGAGATCTTGTTGACCAGCGCGATCATGCAGCCGAACACGAAGAAGCCGCCGGGCGCCATGGTGAGAATGCCGATGGGGTTTTCGCCGAACCAGGGAACGGGAATGCCGCAGAAGGTGCCCGCGCCAAGGATCTCGCGGATGGTAGCCATTGCGCACAGCGCCAGCGTAAAGCCGATGCCCATGCCGAGGCCGTCAATTGCGGAGTCGACCACGCCATGCTTGTTGGCATACATTTCTGCGCGCCCAAGGATGATGCAGTTGACAACGATCAGTGCCAAGTACACGCCAAGCGACTGATATAAGCTGTAGGTGTATGCTTCCATGATAAGCTCCACGACCGTCACGAAGCCGGCGATGACCGTGATGTAGCACGGGATACGGACGGTATCGGGAATGATCTTGCGGAGCGCGGAAATCGCCATGTTCGAGAGGATCAGAACGACCGTAGCCGCAACGCCCATGCCGAAGGCCGCCGTAACGGAGGTCGAGATGGCCAGCGTCGGGCACGTGCCGAGCACGAGAACCAGAACCGGGTTTTCCTTAATGAGGCCCTTGAGAAGATTTTGAAGCTTCGTCATTATTCTGCCTCCTTCAAAATATCAAATGCTTCAAAGGCTGTCTTGACGCAGCCTGCGTAAGCCGTCGAGGTAATCGTTGCGCCGGAGATCGCGCTGACGCCGGAAAGCGACGCGTCCTGGCCGATGTACTGGCCGGTGTAGCTCTCGCTCTCGGTCTGACCGCCGAGCGTCTTCGTTTCGCCGGAGACATCGAGCGTCTTGCAGCGCAGGATCGTGCCATCGGGCGAGATTGCGCACATCACGGAGATCGCGCCGCCAAAGCCCTTGCCGGAGGTGGTGAAGACGTAGCCGACAGCCTTGCCGTCTGCATCCTTGCCCGTGTAGGCGCTTACGACATTTTCAGGAAGCGCACAGGTTGCCTCCTCGAAGCTCAGCGCCTCCGGGATGAGCTCCTGTCTGGCAGCCGTCTCACGCACGGCAGCATTTGCCGCAGAGACCGGCGCTGTGAAGGAATTGACAACGGCCAGCGCGCCGGAGATCACGATACAGATCACGACCAGCACGACAACGGCCTTGATAATAGCCTGTTTTTCTTTCATTCTGCAACACCTCCAAACGGTTTCGTCTCCGTCCAGCGGGACAGATACGGCGTGAGGATGTTCATAAAGAGGATGGCAAACGAGACACCCTCAGCATATGCGCCATAGAAGCGGATGAGGACGGTAATCAGGCCTGCGCCGATGCCGAAGAGAACTCTGCCCCAGTTGGTAGAGGGCGTGGTCGAGTAGTCGGTCGCCATAAAAATTGCGCCCAGCATCAAACCGCCCGAAAGGATCTGGCCGACAGCATCCTGCCCGAGGATGAGGCTCATGACAAAGACCGTGCCGACAAAGCAGACCGGCGTATGCCAGCTGATGACGCGGCGAACCAGCAGATACGCAAAGCCGAGCAGCAGCGCAAGCGCGCTCGTCTCGCCGATGCAGCCGCCGTGGTTTCCAAGCAGGAGCGTCAGATAATCGATCGTCTCACCATTTGCGAGCATGGCAAGCGGCGTTGCGCTCGAGACAGCGTCCGGGAAGACCCAGGCCGTCATCGTCTTCGAGAAGGCCAGGAACATGACGATTCTTGCCGTGATGGCGGGGTTTGCAAAGTTTTTGCCGATGCCGCCAAAAAGCCCCTTGACCGCGACCATCGCGACCAGCGCGCCGAACACGGCCTGCCACAGCGGGATCGAGACCGGCAGGTTGAACGCCAGCAGAACGCCCGTGACCGCGGCGGAAAGATCGGACAGCGTTGACGGCTTGCCGCAGAGCTTTTCATAGCCCCACTCAAAGAGCATGCACGCCAGCGTCGTGACTGCCACGACCAGCAGCGCCCGCAGACCGAAAACCACACAGCCCGCGACCAGCGCCGGACACAGCGCGATCAGAACATCGCGCATGATAACGCTTGTTGTATTTTTTGTCGCAATATGCGGCGAAATTGTTACAATCTGACTCATTTTGCCGCCTCCTTCTGCGCTTCCAGCTTTGCCTTCTGCGCGTTCTTATAGGCCATGACCTGCGCCTTTGCCAGCTTGTTGGTCTGCACGAGCGGACGGTGTGCCGGACAGATGAACGAGCAGCAGCCGCACTCCATGCAGAGGTTTGCCTTGAGATGCACAAGACGCTCAATATTTCCCTTCTTGAAGGCCGTCTCCAGCTCGCACGGCATCAGGCTCAGCGGACAGTGCGCAATGCACTTGCCGCACTTGATGCAGGCGGTAGGCTCGGCAGGGGTCGCCTCCTTCTCGCCGAAGGCGAGGATGGCGTTGGTGTTTTTGAGGATGGGCTGCTCCAGATCGGGAACGGCCGTGCCCATCATCGGGCCGCCGTAGAGAACCTTCTTCGGCTCTTCCACAAAGCCGCCGCAGGCCGCAAACACATCCTTCATGCGCATGCCGATGGGAACGAGCACGTTCTTCGGGTCTTTGACCGCCGTGCCTGCGACCGTGACGCATTTTTTGACCAGCGGAAGACCGGTTCTGCAATACCGGGCAATGGACGAGATGGTCGTACAGTTGAGAACCACCGCGCCAACATCCAGGGGAAGCTTTCCCTCCGGGACCTTTTCGCCCGTTACATGGTAGATCAGAACCTTCTCACCGCCCTGCGGGTACATGGCCTTGAGCGGCATGACCTCCATGTTCTGCTCATGGCTGACAAGCTCGCGATAGCGCTCGATGCACTCGGGCTTATTGTCCTCGATGCCGAAGACAATGCGCGGCACCTTCAAAAACTTCTGAAGCAGGCGGCAGCCCGCGATCACGTCGAAGGAGTAGTCGATCATCGCACGGGTATCCGACGTAATGTACGGCTCACACTCTGCGCCGTTAATAATGACGCACTTGATCTGATCGAGATTCTTGACCGTCAGCTTGACGACCGTCGGGAAGCCCGCGCCGCCCAGGCCGACCAGGCCGCTGGCGCGCACAGCATCCAGAAAGTCCTGCATGGTCTCCAGCTTTGGCGGCTGGATGCCCTCCCAGTGTGCGTCGAGCCCATCCGACTCAATTTCGACCGTCTGCATCATCCGGCCGTTTGAGCCCATCAGCTCACCGATCTTTTTGACTGTGCCGGAGACGCTTGCATAGATCGGCGCGGAAACAAACCCGCCCGGCTCACCGATCAGCTGGCCGGTTTTGACATAGTCACCGACCTTGACGACCGGTTTGGCCGGTGCGCCAATGTGCATGGCCATCGGAATGACCACCGAATCCGGCAGCGGGAGCTTGACTGCGCTCATCTGCGCCGTCGTTTTGTGTCCCTCTACATGGATTCCATGTAAGTACCGCTTCAATCGAATTCCTCCCTCAATGCTCATTTTGAAACATGGTTTTCTTGGGTCTCAGGATTCCAGAGTCCGGCCTGCTTTGCCCGCCGGGAAACCAGCTGGGCGCACAGCCCGGTAAATATCCCGGTAATCGTGGCCGAGGCCAGCAGCACCGGAAGATAATACAAAATTGCGCCTGTGCCGAGCACGAAGACGGCCACAGCCATCTGCCCGGCATTGTGCCCCATCGCGCCAAAGGCGCTGAGCACCCAGAGCTTCTGCTCGCCAAGAGGCTTTTTGAGAAGCCACATGATGAAAAACGCCGCTGTGCCGCCCGCCAGACTGTAGAAAAAAGCCATCGTCTGCCCGGTGAGCAGGCTTCCCAGACTGACGCGAACCAGCATTGAGCCAAACGCCCAGCCCGCGCCCGCCCAGAAGAGCGTCAGCATCGTAAAAACATTGGAAAGCCCCAGCTTGATGCCGGGAATCGCCGTCAGAGGCGGAATCTGCGCCTCGATCACAAACACGACCAGCCCCGCCGCCGTTAAAAGCGCGCTCATGGTCATGGTTCTGAGCTTTTTCATGGTAAGCTCCTTCCGCCGGAAACCGCGTCGGCCTTTGACGCTGCGCCGTCATCCAGAAAGCGGATGACCAGCCGGTTTGGCAGGCAGATGACCGGCCCTGTGTCCGCCGCAAGATAGCCGTGCTTCACGCACGTCTGGTCTGGGCAGCCGGCAGAAACAATCCGCACACCGGCCTCTGAAAGCTCAACGGTATTTCCGCCCGCCACGCCCGGAATTTCAAAGCACTGCGCCGCGCCGGAGGCGGGAAGCGTCAGTGTTTTTAAAAGCTCACCGTCCTGAAAGATGCCGACCGTCCGGCTCTGCCGGGCGGGAAGCAGCCGCCACGCGGCAAGACACACCAGCAGCAGCGCCGCAAAAACAAATGCCCAGCTTCGGTTTTTCATCGCCGGATCACCTCAAAGCTCTGCTCACTTTCAAAGCGCTCTGCCAGCCCCTGCGTGACAAAAATCTCGCCGGACTCCAGCAGAAACACTGCCTCATAATCCCCGCTTTCGCGCCAGTGCTCCGCCGCGCGGTCAAGCCCCATGACGAAAAGCGCCGTGGAAAGGCCGTCTGCCAGCACATCGTCCCGGCTTACAATCGTCACAGACGCGAGCCCCGTCTCAGCGGGATAGCCGGTCTCCGGATTTAAAATATGCCAGTAGCGCCTTCCGTTTTCCTCAAAATATCGCTGATACCCGCCGGAGGTCACGACGCTCACGTCGCTGGCGCGGACATAGCCGAAGCAGCCCGCCCCCGAAGGGCTCTGTAATCCAATTGTCCAGTCTGTTCCATCCGGCTTGCTGCCAAGAAGCGTCACATTGCCGCCCAGCGAAAGAACTGCCGAGCGAACGCCGCACGCCTGCAATACCGCGCGCGCCTGCGCGCCCGCCGCGCCCTTGCCGATGCCGCCAAAATCGACCGCCATGCCCGCCGGAAGCGCATAGGGCGCAGACACGGCTGGAAGCCTTTCGTAGCCTGTTTTTTCCAGCGCAGCAGAAATTTCTTCTGCCTGCGGCACATGCGCCTGCTCTGTGCCAAAGCCCCAGAGCTTCATCAAAGGATACACGCTCGGGTCATATGCACCGTCTGTCTGCGCGGCAATTTCCAGCGCCCGCGCAAGAATCGCCAGCGTCTGCTCGTCGCGGCACTGCCCGCCGCGGTTGAGCGCGGCGAGCTCGCTTGCCTCGTTCTGCGCCGAAAGCTTTGCGTCCAGCCCGTAAATCGCGTCCTCAGCCGCCTCGATTGCGCCCGCCGCCCCGCGGCCATAGACCGTAAGCTGCATGACGGTGTCCATGGAGAAAAACTCTTCTGTTTTTTTCTGCGCCGCGCAGCCGCAGAGCGCCGCCAGCATCAGCCCCAGCGCAAGCACCAGCGCCAGTCTTCCTCGTTTCGTCATCGCGCATCCTGTCTTCGCCGCCGCACCGGCCTTTTTGCGCCGGGCAGCGAAATAACCGTTTTCTGTAACATTATTAGAATAAAACATTTTCACATAAAAATCAAGTTTTCTTTTGATTCCCTATCAAAATTGTCTAAAATTCATAAAAATAATTGGTATTTTTATATCGATATAATTTTTATTCATCAATATATCATTTTTTATATAAATCTATATTTCTTGTAGCATATGTTATTTTTGATATATAAGTTATCTGAATTTCCTTCGGCATTTCCCCAATTCCCCGCCGCAGAGTTCTGTTTTTTTCCATTTCCAGAAGTTGTGCCAACGTCCGCATTTTCCTCTGCACGTCCTCGCGCCGCGCGGGGTATATCACAGAAAATATCCTTTTGGCACATCTCTTTGCCCAGACAGAGGCTTTTCTGTCGCTTTTTCCCGCAATCCTTCCTTTTCGTAAATTTCAACAAAAACCGCAGAGCCTCTCCGTTCTCCGGCAGGCTCTGCGGCACAGACTATGAATTTTTCCGGTTGTTCTGCGCAAGGACGCGCTCGATCTCCTTCTGGGTCTGCATGACCTCTTCATAGAAGCTCTGCGCAGACACGCGCACCGCGCCGTGACCCAGGATGATAAGCTGCTCAAGATTATCAGACGTTGCCACGCGCACCCTTCTGCGCCCGCGCAGCTCATAGGTCACGCGCTCAATATACTGGTCGGCGGTCTCCGCCTCGCGCGTGTAGACACAATATATATTATGGTATTTTTCAACCGCGCCGAGATTCTGCGGCACTTTATAAGCGTCGAACACCACGATCAGATTGCAGCCCCGGTAGCCCTGATAATTGCAAAGAAGGTTCATCAGCACATGCCGCGCCGCGTCGAGATTGTCGCGGCCAATTTCCTTGAGCTCGTCCCACGCGAAAATAATATTGTAGCCATCGACCAGCACAAACTCCTCCGCCGGCTCCATCTGCGCCAGAAGCTCCCGCTTATCCTGCGAACGAAGCGCCATCACCGGCAAAATATCCCGGCGTCTGATCTGGCCATAGGTTCGCTCGAAGATCGACAAAAGCTCCTTTTCCAGCTCCGGCGCGCCGCCGGGCGCGACGGCGCGGACGATTTTCTGCGGCAGCGTCCCGCTCTCCGGCGCGCGCAGGCGCAGAAGCGGCAGATGCGCCAGACGGTCGACCTCGTCCCAGCGAACCTCATACCCCGCGCCATGGCTGCAAAAGACCGACCCGGTCGGATGCGCAAGGTCGCGCTCCGGGTCATAGGCAAGCTTCTGCACGATTTCCGCCTGCTCGGCGCAGGGGCGGTAGCCATCCGGCAGGCACGAGAGCTTCCCCTGCCCGCGCGTAAAGGCAATGACCTCAGAGGCGTAGCCGCGCAGGCGGCGCACCGGGCCTGTGCCGGTAATGACGGCGCGTTCGCCGTCAAGCTCCGGCGCGGAAAGCTCCGCGTGCATGCGCTCAAGGTCTGTCATCGCGCGCCCGGCTGCCGTTGCCGGAAGCTCCAGCCGGAAACGATACCACGGCTCAAGCAGCACCGACTCTGCCTTGCGAAGCCCCTGCCGCACGGCGCGGTAGGTCGCCTGGCGAAAATCGCCGCCCTCGGTGTGCTTTAAATGCGCGCGGCCGGAAAGGAGGGTAATGCGAAGGTCGGTCACGGGGCTTCCTGTCAAAACGCCCGGCTGAACGGTCTCTGTCAGGTGCGTGAAGATCAGCCGCTGCCAGTTGCGCGCCAGCGTATCTTCTGCGCACATTGTGTCGATCACGATGCCGCTGCCCGGCTCACCCGGCTCAAGCAGAAGATGCACCTCCGCGTAATGGCGCAGCGGCTCATAGTGCCCCACGCCCTCAACGGAATTTCGGATGGTCTCCTTATAGACAACGTTTCCCTCATCAAAGCTGACCGAAAGGCCAAAGCGTGTCTGGATGAGCTTCTGCAAAATTTCCATCTGCACCGCGCCCATCAGCTGCACACGAATCTCGCGCAGTGCATGATCCCAGACAAGGTGCAGCTGCGGGTCTTCCTCCTCCAGCCGCTGGAGCTTTAAATACGCGCCCTGCACATCGTCTGTATCCACGTGCATCCGGTATTCCAGCACCGGCTCGAGCATGGGCGCGGGGCTGGTCTGCCGCGCGCCGAGCGACTGCCCGGCCTGCGTCTGGCTCAGACCTGTCACGGCGCAGAGCGTCCCGGCCGGGGCAGCTTGCAGCTGCGTGAATTTCTGCCCGGAGTAGAGCCGGAGCTGGTCGGCCTTTTCCTCCCAGCCTGCCGCGCGCAGGGTATCCTTGACGGCAAGCGTGCCGCCCGTGACCTTTAAAAAGGTCAGGCGCTCGCCCCGCTCGCCGCGCGCAATTTTAAAGACCTGCGCAGAAAATTCCGTCTGGTATACCGACTGACGGGTATAGCGCGTGAGCGCATCCAAAAGCGCCGCAACGCCGGTAAGGCGAAGCGCTGCACCAAAAAAGCACGGAAAGACCTTTCTTTTTTCAATGAGCGACGCGATTTCCTCTTCCTCCAGCGCGCCGGTTTCCAGAAAGCGCTCCATAAGCGCCTCGTCCTGCATGGAAAGCTCCTCTTCCAGCGCCGCGCGCTCCTGCGTAAAGTCTATGCAGCTTTCCGAAAGCTCCTTTTTCAGCTGCGCCATCAGCTGCTCCGGCTCTGCGCCGGGAAGATCCATCTTGTTGACAAAGATAAACGTCGGGATCTGATAGCGGCGCAAAAGCTGCCAGAGCGTGCGCGTGTGGCTCTGCACACCATCCGTTCCGCTTACAAGCAGCAGCGCGTAGTCGAGCACGCAGAGCGTCCGCTCCAGCTCCGCCGAAAAATCAACATGCCCCGGCGTATCCAGAAGCGTCAGCTGCGCCCCCGGAAGCGGCAGCACCGCCTGCTTGGAAAAGATCGTAATGCCGCGCTGGCGCTCAAGCGCGTCTGTATCGAGAAAGGCGCTTTGATGGTCGACCCGACCGGGTGCGCGCAGCACGCCGCCCTGATAGAGCATTGCCTCCAAAAGCGTAGTTTTCCCGGCGTCAACATGCGCCATAACTCCAATACAGACTCGTTTCATACTTTTTCGTTCCTTTTCTTTGGGGTAAGCCGGCAGACCGGCAGAAGCAAGACGCCCGGAACCTGCCGATTCCGGGTGTCTCGGTTTTATACGACAATCAGGCAGTCAGCTTTTCAAGCGCTGCAATGCGAAGGCTCACGCAGAAGACCTCCATCGCCTTTTCCAGCTCCTTGACGGGCGGAAGCGACGGGGCAATACGGATGTTGGAGTCCTGCGGGTCAACGCCATACGGGAACGTTGCGCCAGCGCCGGTCATGACAACGCCCGCCTCCTTGCAAAGAGCCAGCGTCCGCTTGGCAAGACCCGGCTCGGTGTTGACCGAGACAAAGTAGCCGCCCTTCGGGCGCTGCCAGGTTGCGATCTCAAGGGGCGCGATCTCGCGGTCCAGCATTTCCAGCACACAGCGGAACTTCGGGCCAAGCACGCCCGCGTGCTTTTTCATCAGCGCCAGCGTCCCGGCCTTGTCCTTGAGATAGAGCACATGGCGCAGCTGGTTGACCTTGTCAAAGGAGATCATCTGGATACCCATGAGCTTTTGCAGATAAGCCTGATTCGCCTCCGAGCAGGCCATCACCGAGATGCCCGCGCCCGGGAAGGTGATCTTCGAGGTGGAGGCAAATTCATAGACCATGTCGGGATTTCCCGCCTCGCGGCAGAGCGTCAGAATGTCTGCAAACGGAACGAACTCGCCCTCAAACTCATGTACGCAGTAGGCATTGTCCCACATGAGCATGAAGTCCTTTGCCGCGGGCTTCATGGCCGCGATACGGCGAACGGTCTCGTCGGAGTAGATGATGCCGTCGGGGTTCGAGTACTTCGGCACACACCACATACCCTTGACCGCCGGGTCTTTCACGAGCTTTTCGACCATGTCCATGTCAGGTCCCGTCGGGGTCATGGGGATGGTGATCATCTCAAAGCCAAAGGACTGGGTGATCTTGAAATGGCGGTCGTAGCCCGGCGCGGGGCAGAGCCACTTGATGGTATCGAGCTTGCACCACGGCTTATCCGAGTGGAGCATGCCGTGTGTATAGGCCTTGGATACCACATCATACATCAGCGTCAGCGACGCGCTGCCGCCGATAAAGCATTCCTCCGGCTTGCAGCCGAGGATTTCCGCAAACAGCTTCTTTGCAGACGGGAGACCGGAAAGCTCACCGTAGTTGCGCACATCCATACCGTCACAGGTACACTGCGCGGGGTCGCTCAGAACTGTCAGCAGACCGGATACCAGATCCAGCTGCTCCTTTCCGGGCTTACCTCTGGCCATGTTGAGCTTCAGCTCCTGCGCCTTGAGCGCGGCAAAGCTTGCCTGCGCGGCAGCCAGCTCCTGTTTCAGTTCTTCCTGGGTGCGGTTTTTATAAGCAACGCTCATTTTTTCTGCAACCTTTCTGTTGATTCTGTCTTGTATTGGGCGTCCGCGATAGCAGAACACTCTATATACAGTATATCAGTTCCTGCCGGAAAAGCAAGCCACAGAAACGAAAGAAAATTTGCCCTGATTTTTGGGTAAAAGCACGATAAATTCACAAAAACGAACGAAATCGCTCTTTCGCCGCCGCGTCTGCACGCCTGTCAGAAAACGCTCCGGCAGGCGTCTGCCAGAAAAAAACAGTGTGGCAGAGGCAAATACCTTTTCGCCACACAAAGACGCCCGCCGGAAACCGGCGGACGCCTTTGTGGGGTATTGGAAAACAGAAGCGGGGTTCATTATTTGTTGGCCTTGGCCAGCTTCTCCTTCTTCTCGCGCTCAAGGCGGGAGATGAACAGCGCGCAGGTTGCGTCGCCGGTGATGTTCAGCGTGGTACGACCCATGTCAAACAGCTTGTCGACGCCCGCGATGATCGCAATGCCCTCGACCGGCAGGCCGACCTGCGTCAGAACCATGGCCAGCATGATCATGCCAGCGCCGGAAACGCCAGCCGTGCCGATGGAGGCAAGCGTTGCTGTCAGAACGATCATGGCCATATCGCCGAGCGTCAGCTCAACGCCATAGCAGCAGGCGATGAAGATCGCGCAGACCGCCTGATAGATGGCCGTGCCGTCCATGTTGATCGTTGCGCCAAGGGGAAGAACGAAGGCGCTGATCTCAGGCTCTGCGCCCATCTTGTTGCAGCACTCCATGTTAACAGGAAGCGTTGCGTTGGAGGAGGTGGTGGTGAAGGCCGTGATCATAGCCGGAGCAACGCCCTTGAAGAAGGCAATGGGGCTCATCTTGGCCAGGAACTTGACAGACAGGCCGTAGACGACCACGACATGGACAATATAGCCGATGTAAGCCACGCCGATGACCAGCGCCAGCTTGCCGATGATCTGCGCGCCATTTTCTGCGACAACGTTCGTCATCAGGCAGAAAACGCCATACGGGGTGAAGCTGATGATCATCATCATGATCTTCATGACAACTTCTTCCGCGCAGTTGATGAGCTCGCCGATCTTTGCGCCCTTCTCGCCAGCGGCCAGAACGCCCGCGCCGAGGAAGATGGCGATGACGATGACCGGCAGCATCTCGGCGTTGACCATCGGCTTAAAGAGGTTATCCGGGAAGATGTTGACAATAACGCCCATCACAGAGGGCGCTTCCTTGGCCTCATAGGCAAGCTCGCCAAGCTCTGTGGAGGGCAGCGGGGTGAAGTTGCCCTTGAAGATGCTGACCAGCACAAGGCCAATGACAACGGCAAGCGCCGTCGTGCACATGTAGTAAACAAAGGTCTTGAGCCCGACCGAGCCGACGCGCTTGAGATCCTTCAGGGAAATGACGCCGTCTGCAATGGAGCACAGGACAACCGGGACAACGAGGAACTTCAGCAGGTTGACATAGATCGTGCCGATGGGCTTGATCCACTCCTTGGTGAAATCACCGAGACCTGCAAATGCGCAGATCAGACCGGCGACGATACCAAGCAGCATGCCGATAAAAATCTTGATCGGCAGACTCAGCTTTTTCTTTTCTTTCATGGTAAATCTCTCTCCTAAAAACATTTTCTGGAGGAGCTGTGTCCTCCACTCCTGTTAAAATTATACCACTGCCGTTAAGCCATGTAAAGATTTTTTTGCAAGCCGTTAATTTTTTGTGAAGTTCTGCCAAAGTCTTCCCTGTGTTTTTGACAGAAAAGATAGTTCCTCAGACTTTGCTTTGTTGTCATTATCCCGGTTTTTATCTTTACTTTGCATGTTTGCCTTTGTTTTGTGCAAGTTTCCCTGCAAAACAGCAAGATTCCACATTAAACCGTGTCCGCACCTCGCGGACATATGCCGCGTTAAAAAAGCGGCGCTCCCGGCAAGTGGCCGGGCACGCCGCAAAATGTCCGTATATCAGAAATCTGCTCAGTCCTCTGTCGTCTCATAGCCGCAGAAGCGGATGGCCGCCTTGGCAAGCTCTGCCGTGGGGTCGACGAACGGCCCTTCGACCGGCAGCGTGTCGGCCACGATGGGAAGCTCGGTGCAGCCGAGGATGAAATAATCTGCGCCCTTTTCGCGGAGCGCCTGCAAAAGCGCCCGCCAGGTCTGCTCCTCCGGCGCAAGCGGCTTTGAGGCCTTGACCACATCATAGATCAGGTGCATCAGCGTATCCTTTTCCGCCTCGTCCGGGATGAGGCAGGAAACGCCCTCCTGCGCAAGCGCCTTTTCATACAGCCCCGTTGCAAGCGTCCCCTTCGTGGCAAGCACCGCCGCCGTCTTTCCGGGGTAGCGTCTGGCGCAGGTCTTCGCCGTTGCCTCCAGCATGCTCAAAAACGGAAGCTTCGTCTGCGCCTGAAGCTGCGGCAGGAAATAGTGCGCCGTGTTGCAGGGCATGATGACGCAGCTTGCCCCGCAGCTTTCCAGCGAGTGCAGCGCCGAGCGCATCTCGTCGAGCGGACTCCTGCCACCGGAGAGAATTGCCGCCGTCCGGTCGGGAATCTGCGCGTTGGAGTCAATATAGACGCGGATATGGTCGTTGTCGCAGCCCGCCTTTGTCAGAAGCGTGATCTTGCGGAACAGATCCGCCGTTGCCAGCGGCCCCATGCCGCCAAGAATGCCAATGGTTTTTTTCACAGGTAATCCTCCCTATTCTGATGCCCCGCCCGCGCGCGGCATTTATCAACTGTTTTTTGATTTTTCAGCCGCTCAGGCGATCAGCCCCTCAACGACCTTCGCCCCCAGCAGCACCAGCACCACAATGATCGTGGGCTTGACGATCTTCGAGCCGTTTTTGATGGCCAGCCCGGAGCCGATGTAATGGCCAAGAAAGCTTGTCACCGTGCCGATGAGCCCCAGCGCAATGAAGACCTTTCCGCTTGCAAGGCTCGTCACAAGCGCGCCGATATTCGACGAGAGGTTCACAAGCTTGACGTTGCCGCCCGCCGTGCGCACGTCCATCTTCGCAAAATTGCAGAAGATCAGAATCAGAAACGTCCCCGTGCCAGGGCCGTAAAAGCCGTCGTATGCACCGATGACCAGCGAGGCCGCGCAGACGATCAGCATCTGCTTTTTGGGGTCGA
The DNA here is from genome assembly GCA_964640905.1 of uncultured Oscillospiraceae bacterium. Taxonomy (GTDB): domain Bacteria; phylum Bacillota; class Clostridia; order Oscillospirales; family Oscillospiraceae; genus CAG-170. The sequence continues at coordinate 14,524 of CAZXIW010000014.1, read as the reverse complement.
TCTCGCCCTTTGTCTCCGGAAGCGTCCGCTGGCGCAGAACGACGATCGCCACCACCGGCAAAACGAGCAGCAGCAGATACTGCAAATACTTTTCCGCGATCATCAGCTGGAGCTTTGTGCCAAAATGCGAGCCGACGAGCGCCAGCACAATTGACGGCACGCCAAGCCGCCAGTCTACAAAGCCGCTTTTGATAAACCGCCCCGTAGAGGCCAGCGAGCCAAGCCCGGCTGAAAGCTTGTTTGTGCCCAGCGCATAGTGCGCGGGCAGCCCCGCGAGTAAATACGTCGGCACGGAGATGATTCCGCCGCCGCCCGCAATTGCGTCGGTAAACGACGCGAGAAAGACGCCAACGGCCACGATCAGCGCCATCTGCCAGCTTAAATCCTGCACACCCATTTAAATCTCTCCTCTGATTGCCCGGCGCAAAATTACCGCCACTCCATCGTCACAATTGGAGGGTGCGATGAAATCCGCCGCCTTTTTTGCCTGTTCGCCTGCATTGCCCATCGCCACGCCGACGCCCGCGTAGCGGAGCATCGCGCAGTCGTTTCCGCTGTCGCCCATGGCAAGCACCTGCTCACGCGGAATGCCAAGATGCTCGGCCAGCGCCCGGAGCGCCACGCCCTTGTCTGTCTTCCGGCTCATAACCTCAAGATCGAGCCGCCAGCCGCCGTCGGTCAGGAAAACCGGAAGCTGGCTGACCGCCGCATAGGCCTTGTCGTATTCCGCCTGGTCTGGAAACGACACATAGAGCTTTTCAAACGGCTCCTGGCACTGCGCGGCAAATGCGTCAAGATCGTCCTCAATGATATGCGTCTTTTCGATCAGGCCGTACATTTTTGCCGCCATATAGCGCGTAAAGCTTTCCATGCAGCTTTTTGCGTTGCGCACCGAAAGCCCCGTATAAAGATGCACCATGCAGTCGGCCTCGCGCACCGCGCGGTAGGCCGCCTTCCCCTCCTCCGGGCTCATGCTGCATTCATAAAGAAGCTGCATCTTCTGCACATCGAGCACATACGCGCCCGTCGCGCAGCTGATGTAGCGAATCTGCGGCAGCGCGCGCAGAATATCCTGCACCTCGGCAAGCGAGCGCCCTGTGCTGAGCGCGACCGTAATGCCCGCCTGCGCCGCCTCGCGCACGGCGGCCGCGGTCTCGTCGGTGATGCGGTTGTCTGGTGTGAGCAGCGTCCCGTCTACATCGAGCGCCGCCAAACGAATTGCCATGTATGTCCCTCTCTGTCCTCCATAAATCTGCCCGGACGGAGAAAGCGCTCCCGTCCGCGCCCTATTTTATCAGCATTGCCCGTTTAAATCAAGGGATTGGCGCGCGCTTTTGCGCCCGAATTCACAAATTCTTCTTTTTTTACGCACCCAGGTATGGTATAATCCCAATTTGAATATATGAAATAACTTCGCGCCGCGCAGGCGGCGCAGGAAGGCTGAGATGCATGGGACTTTTTACGAAAATGTTTGGAACGCGCTCTGAGCGCGAGGTCAAAAAGCTCAACGCCACCGTTGAGCGTGTGATGGCGCTTGAGCCGTCCTATCAGGCGCTGAGCGACGAGGCGCTGCGCGGCAAGACGCAGGAATTCAAAGCCCGCCTGGCTGGCGGCGAGACGCTGGATGAGCTTCTTCCCGAGGCGTTTGCAACCGTCCGCGAGGCGGCCAGCCGCGTGCTTGGCATGCGCCCGTACCGGGTACAGGTCGTAGGCGGCATCGTCCTTCATCAGGGGCGCATCACCGAGATGAAGACCGGCGAGGGTAAAACGCTGGTCGCAATTCTGCCTGCGTATTTAAACGCTTTAACGGGGCAGGGCGTTCACATCGTCACGGTCAACGACTATCTTGCAAAGCGCGACTCCGAGTGGATGGGCAAGGTCTACCGCTTCCTCGGTCTCTCCGTGGGGCTGATCGTCCACGACCTCTCCCCCGCCGAGCGCCGCGCGGCCTATGCCGCCGATATCACCTACGGCACCAACAACGAGCTTGGCTTCGACTATCTGCGCGATAACATGGCCATTTATAAAGAGGAAATGGTGCAGCGCGGGCACAGCTTCGCCATCGTCGACGAGGTCGACTCCATTTTGATCGACGAGGCCAGAACTCCGCTCATCATCTCCGGCAAGGGCGAGGAATCCTCCAAGCTCTATGAGATGGCAGACTACTTTGTCGCCCGCTTAAAAAAGCAGGTCTTCTCGACCACCGACGACAAGGAGCTTCAGGATCAGTACGACTGCGACTACGTGGTCGATGAGAAAGACCGCACGGTCTCGCTGACCCAGAAGGGCATCAAAAAGGCCGAGGAATTCTTTGGCGTTGAAAATCTGGCAGACGCCGAAAACGCCTCCCTCTCGCACCATCTGAACCAGGCCATGAAGGCGCGCGGCCTGATGAAAAAGGACATCGACTATGTCGTAAAAGACGGCCAGGTCATCATTGTCGACGAATTTACCGGCAGACTCATGTACGGCAGACGCTACAACGAGGGGCTTCATCAGGCAATCGAGGCCAAGGAGGGCGTGTCGGTCGCAAGCGAGAGCAAGACCCTTGCCACCATCACCTTCCAGAATCTTTTCCGCCTGTATGGCAAGCTCTCCGGCATGACCGGCACGGCACTGACCGAGGAAGAGGAGTTTGCGGGCATCTATAACCTTGACGTTGTGGAAATTCCGACGAACCGCCCCGTCATCCGTATTGACAACCCCGACATTGTCTATAAGACCGAGGCCGGAAAATTCCGCGCCGTCATTGCCAAGATCAAAGAGTGCCATGCCAAGGGGCAGCCGGTTCTGGTCGGCACGATCTCGATTGAAAAATCCGAGCTTCTTTCCCAGCTTTTAAAGCGCGAGGGCATCGCCCACAACGTTCTCAACGCCAAGCACCACGAAAAAGAGGCCGAGATCGTCGCGCAGGCAGGCCACCTTGGCGCCGTCACCATCGCGACCAACATGGCAGGCCGCGGCACGGATATCATGCTCGGCGGCAACGCAGAGTTCATGGCAAAGAGTGAGCTGAAAAAGCAGGGCTTATCGGACGAGCTGATCGCCGAGTCCAATTCCTTCGCCGAGACCAGCGACCCCGAAATTCTCGCCGCCCGCGCGGCCTACCAGCAGGCCTACGCCAAATATAAGGTGGAGGTAGACGCGCAGGCAGAGCTTGTGCGTAAGGCAGGCGGTCTTTTCATCATCGGCACTGAGCGCCATGAATCGCGCCGCATCGACAACCAGCTGCGCGGCCGCTCCGGCCGCCAGGGCGACCCCGGCCAGACGCAGTTCTATCTCTCCATGCAGGACGATGTCATGCGTCTGTTTGGCTCAGGGCGCGTGATGAACATGATGGAAACGCTCGGCATCGACGAGGATACGCCGATCGACGCGAAGATCCTCTCCGGCGCAATTGAAAACGCGCAGAAGACCGTTGAAAGCCGCAACTATCAGTCGCGTAAGAGCGTCCTTGAATACGACGACGTGATGAACATCCAGCGCAAGATCATCTACGAGCAGCGCCGGCAGGTGCTCGACGGCGAGGATCTGCAAAAGAGCATTGCCTCCATGATGCAATACTACGTCACAAGCTACACCGCCAACGCCTTCAAGGGGCAGGAGCACCTTGCCTCCCGGCAGGAGTTCTTCGAGCTGATGGCGCACTTTGAAAACATCTGCTTCCCGAAGGGCACATGGATCGCGACCGACGAAGAGCTTTCCTCTCTGACCGAAGCCCAGATGGCAGAGCGCCTTCTTTCCATGCTCCAGCGCAGCTATGAGAAAAAAGAGGCGCAGTATTCTGCCCCCGTCATGCGCGAGCTTGAGCGCGTGATCACGCTGCGCGTGGTCGACGAATACTGGATGGATCACATCGATGCGATGGACGATCTTCGCCAGGGCATCCGCCTGCGCGCCTACGCGCAGACAGACCCCGTTGTGGAGTATAAGCGCGAGGGCTTTGAGATGTTCGAGGCCATGACAAACGCCATCAAAGAAGAGATCGTCCGCCGCGTCTTCCTCGTGCGCCTGCGTACCAACGAGGAGGTCAAGCGCGAGCGCGTGGCAAAGATCACCGCCGAGGGCGGCGCGGGCGACAAAACCGTCAAGCGCCAGCCCGTTGTCAAAAAGATCAAGGTCGGGCCAAATGACCCCTGCCCCTGCGGAAGCGGGAAAAAGTATAAAAAATGCTGCCGCGACAAAGACCTTGCCGCAGGCAGCCAGCCGTAAGCCAACAAAAAGTGCCCGGCCTCTGCCGGGCGCTTCAAAAGGAGTGCCATGTTTCATACCATCAAAATCGGAGCGCTTGAATATCTGACCGCCGACACACTTTCCGGCAGTCTCCACGGCTTTTCCACCCGCCTTGGGGGCGTCAGCGAGGGTCATCTTTCCTCTTTGAACCTTGGCGTCCACCGGGGAGACCGCTTTGAAAATGTCGTGGAAAACTATCGCATTTTGGGAAGCGCCATCGGCTTTTTGCCGGAGGAAACGGTGCTTACCTGCCAGAAGCACACAAGCTGCATTCTCCGCGTCCAGAAAAGCGACTGCGGCACGGGGCTTTTCCGTGAGCAGGAAACTGTCTGCGACGGCCTTGTGACGAACGAGCCGGGCGTCGCGCTCGTCTGCTTTTCGGCAGACTGCGCGCCGGTGCTTCTCTATGACCCCGTCAAAAAGGCCATCGCCGCCGTACACTCCGGCTGGCGCGGCACGGCGCAGGGCATTGCTGCCGAGGCCGTCTCAATGCTCTGCCGGGAGTTTGGCTCAAAGCCCCTTGACATTCGCGCGGCCATTGGCCCTTCGATCGGCCAGTGCTGCTTTGAAACAGACGAGGACGTGCCCGAGGCCATGCAAAGCGCGCTTGGCGATGAGGCCGAGGGCTATATTCAAAAGCACGGGGCAAAATACTTTGTCGATAACAAGGGGCTTTGCGCCCTCTGGCTGCGCCGCGCGGGCGTGGCGCAGATCGATGTAAGTGAAGAGTGCACCATGTGCCAGCCGCTTCGCTTCTGGTCTCACCGCGTCACGCGCGGCGCGCGCGGCTCACTTGCCGCGATCATCAAGCTACCGGAGGAATCCACGCCATGAAAAAATGCCTTGCGCTGCTGCTGGCGCTTACGCTCTGCGCCTCGCTGCTTTCCGGCTGCTCAGGCGGCTCTTTGGATCTCAGCTGGTTTACCAGCCAGTTTACCGGCGAGGCCGCCGGGGAAGCGCCGGAGGAAACTACCGAACCGGACGAAAGCGAAAAAAAGCCGGAGGCAACTGCCGTCGTGACCGAGGTCTTCAGCAGTCTCTCCGCCTTTGGCCTTGCCTACCAGAAAAGCTACGGTGTGCATCCTTATAACTGCGAGAGCCTCAATAACCGCTGCATTTTATCCTTTCTCTATGAGCCGCTGTTCGTCGTGACCAGCGACAGCTTTGAGGCTGTCCCGGTTCTGGCAAGCGGATATGAGGTCTCAGAGGACGGCCTTACCACCACCATCCACCTTCGCCGCGGCATCACCTTCTGCGACGGAAGCGCCCTCACGGCGCAGGATGTCTGCTACTCTCTGGAGGCCTCGCGCAACACCGTCTACTATGGCTCACGCCTGCGCCGGGTAACCGCCATGGAGGCCTCTGATGATGATACCCTCACGCTCACAACCGACACAGCCTATGAGTGTCTGCCGCTGCTGCTCGATATTCCGATCATCAAAGACGGCACCTCCGGCGAGGCTGTGCCGCCGGGGACCGGGCCTTACACCATGGAGGGCGATACGCGCCTGGTGCGCTACAGCGGCTGGTGGCAAAGTGCCGCGCCGATTGTAGACTTTGATGAGATCAATCTTACCTCCGTTGAGACGACCGCCGAGGTGCGCGACAATTTCGAGTATGAAAATGTCAACATGGTGCTCACCGACCCCAACTCCGCCGCCTTCGCGGGCTTCCACAATGACTATGAGCTCTGGGACGAGCGGAGTCCCATCATGCAGTACATCGGCTACAACATCACAAGCAAGGTCTTCTCCAACTACGGCCTTCGCAGCGCCATCACCTACGCCATCGACCGCGAGCACATTGCGACCGACATCATGGGCGGCTTTGCGCAGGCAGCCGTTCTCCCCTGTGTGCCGCAGGCGCCGTTTTATGACGTCAAGCTTGCCAACACCTACAGCTACAGCCTCACAAATTTCCAGAAGCAGCTGGAAAGCGCCTCCGTGGAGGATATGGATCACGACGGCACGCTCGATCTGTACGTGACCTCGCTCGGCTATGCCATCCCGGTCTCCGGGACAATGATCGTCTGCTCATCGAGCTATCAGCGCGTGGAGGCGGCCACAGAGGTCGTCAACACGCTCAACGCGCTCGGCTTTAAGCTGACGCTTAAATCGATGGAGCTGAATGAATACCGCCAGGCGCTGCAAAACGGCAATTTTGATCTCTACTACGGCGAAATTCGCCTGTCCAACAACTTTGACCTCTCGCCCTTCTTCTCCGTCTACGGCTCGATGTGCTACGGCGGGCTGGATGACAGCGTGATGCTGAACCTCTGCAATCAGGCGCTTGCCAACAACGGCAACAGCTATAACCTCTATAAGCGCCTTTGTGAGCGCGGCTACATTACGCCCGTGCTTTTCAAGAACCTCGCCCTGTACACCACGCGCGGCTCGATCGCCCACCCGACCGACTATGTCGACTGGTTTCTGATCCCGCCGGAGGCAAATGCGTAGCTTTCTTCCAATCGATAAATCCCTCTGTTTTGTTCCAAAAACAGAGGGATTTGTTTTTATTCTTCTGCCTGCAAGATGGCCTCGGCTGTTAAAATGCCGTCCACAGCGGCGGACATGATGCCGCCCGCGTAGCCCGCGCCCTCGCCGCAGGGGTAAAGGCCGCGAAGCTGAGACTGGCGGTCTTTGCCGCGCAAAATACGAACGGGAGATGAGCTTCTTGTCTCCGGCGCAGTCATGACGGCCTGCGGGTCTGCAAAGCCATGCAGCCGCCTGTCAAGCTCCGGCAGCGCCCGCTCCAGAACGTCCGTAATACGCGGTGGAAGCACGTCGTGCAGATCGCAGAACGTCACGCCGGGGCGGTAGCTCGGCTGCACCGCGCCGGGCGCTTCGCTTGGCCGCCCGGCCAGAAAATCACCCACCAGCTGCGCCGGGGCGCGGTAATTGCTTCCGCCGGCCTGGAAGGCTGCGCGCTCGAGCTGCTGTTGGTATAAAACGCCGCCAAGCGTCCCCTTGTCCGGAAAATCCTCCGGCGTGAGCGTCACAAGAAGCGCTGCGTTTGCGTTTTCGCCGTCGCGCGCGGCATTGCTCATGCCGTTTGTGACCACACCGCCCGCCTCTGAGGCCGCCGCAACCACCTGCCCGCCGGGGCACATGCAGAACGTGTACGCGCTCGTGCCGTCCGGCAGCTTGACGTTCAGCTTATAATCCGCCGCGCCGAGCGCGGGATTCTCTGCAAACTGGCCATACTGGCTCTCGTTGATGCGGCTTTGCAGGTGCTCAATGCGAACGCCCATGGAAAACGCCTTGGGCTGCATGGGAATCTCCTGCTTTTCAAGCATCCGGAAGGTATCGCGCGCGCTGTGGCCGGGGGCAAGCACGAGCTGGCTGCAGGAAAGCTCCTGCACGCCTCCGCGCGTCTCATACCGCACGCCCGTAAGCGCGCCATCCTGCGTCAAAAGCTCCGTCATTCTTGCGCCAAAGTAGATCTCGCCGCCAAGGGCGAGAATTTCCTCGCGCAGATTCTGAACGACGGTAAAAAGCACATCCGTCCCCACGTGCGGCTTTGCATCAAAGAGAATCTCTGCGCCCGCGCCCGCGTCTGCCAGCTGCTCAAGCACCCAGTAGTTTCTGGGGTCATTGACGCCGGTGTTGAGCTTGCCGTCTGAAAATGTGCCTGCGCCGCCCTCTCCAAACTGCACGTTGCATTCCGGGTCAAGCTCGCCGGTCTTCCAGAATTTCTGCACAGCCTCCCGGCGCGTTTTGGCGTCCTGCCCGCGCTCAAGGACGATTGGCCGCCAGCCCGCCTGCGCCAGCACCAGCGCGCAGAACATGCCCGCCGGGCCAAAGCCCACGATCACAGGCCGCTGCGCCGGAAGCACACCGGGGCGCGGCGGCTCATAGAGGCGGTCTTCAGCCAGAGTGGCCTTCGGATTGTGCGCCATTTTTAAAATTTTATCCTCGCGCCCCTTGACCTGCACATCGACTGTATAGATCAGCCGCACATCATTTTTCTTGCGCGCGTCGACCGAGCGCTTTCGGATGTCGAGCTGCTTGATCTGCGTGTGGGGAATGCGAAGCTGCCGCGCGGCTGCCTGCACCAGAAGCGCCATGTCCTGCTGCGGCGGGAGGGAAATATCCCGGATGCGAATCATCTGTTACTCTCCTTTTCCAAGCTTTCCGGCCAGATACCCCGAAGACCACGCCCATTGCAGGTTAAACCCGCCGCAGTCGCCGTCAATATCGAGCACCTCGCCGCAGGCAAAAACGCCGGGGCAGAGTCTGCTTTCCATCGTCCACGGGTCAAATTCCCCGGTCAGGACGCCGCCGGCTGTCACCTGCGCGCTCTCAAAGCCCATAACGCCGAGCACCTCCAGCGTGAAGCACTTTGCAAGCTTGACGCAGGAAAGAAGCGCCTCGTCAGAAAGCTCACGCAGGCAGGCCGTGAGCGGAATGCCTGTGCGCTTGACGATCATTCTGCCAAGGCGCGACTGAAGCATCCCCGCAAAAAGCTCCTCCGCCGGAAGCTGCGCAAGCTTTGCGCGCTTTTCCTCCAGCATATCCAGCAGCACACTCTGCGCGTACTCGCGGAAAAAGTCCAGCACCAGCTCCTGCCCCGCGCCGCCGGTCGCCGCCATGCGCGAGAGCGTGAAGGCCTCAGGGCCGCTGAGGCCAAACTCCGTAAACTGCACCTCGCCAAAGCTCTCCTGCACCGTCTGCCCGTTCTGGCGCAGACGCACGTGCGCGTCCGCGCGGACGCCCTTGAGGGCTTTGACATAGGTCGGGTCTGTTTTGATCTGTGTAAGGCTTGGGTAAAGCGGCGTGCAGCTGTGGCCAAGCATGCCAAGCAGGCGGTAGCCCGCCCTGCTTCCGCCAAGGCGTTTGCCCGCCGCGCCGCCGCAGGCGATGATGAGCTTGTCGCCAAAGTATTTCTCGCCGGTCGCCGCAACAGCCTCATAGCCTCTGGCCTTGCGGCGAACCTCCACAACATCGCACCCCGTCACAACGTTGACGCCGCCCGCCGTCAGCGCAAAGCGCAGAACATCCAGAACGCTTGAAGCCTGGTCAGAGAGCGGATAGACCTTCCCGGAATCCTCTGTCACGCTCAAAAGCCCCAGCGTCTCAAAAAAGGCCAGCGTCCGCCCAACGTAAAAGCTTTCCAGCGCATGGCGCGCAAACTCCGGCTGCGCGCCGTGGTAGCTGGCAAGCTGAATCCGCCGGTTTGTCAGATTACAGCGGCCATTGCCGGTTGCAAGCAGCTTTTTTCCCACGCGGCTCTGCCGCTCAAGCAGCGTTACCGTGTTTTCCGTATCCTCCGCCGCCGACAAAGCGGCCATCATTCCGCTCGCGCCGCCGCCAATAATCAGTACCTTCATGGTCTTTTCCCCACTCTCATCAGTTTCCGTCCGTCTGCCGGGGCAGCCCCGGCAATCCTTTGCTTACAGTATAATCGAAAACGCGCCCTTTGCCAAGCGAAAAATCCGCGCGCCCGCGCGGGATTGCATTTTTTCCGCTTCCCTGTTAGAATAGATGAAAATCAGACGAAAGGCAGGCAGAAGCATGGAGCGGCGGGAAAAAATCGCGCGTCTGGCGCAGTCAAAGGAAGATGAGGTTTTGCTGGCGCGGGTCTATGAGCGCATCACACTCGGCGCGCAGCGAAGCATCCCGGCCAGCTCCTGCTTTCTCTCCCGGCGCGAGCAGATGCTCTGCCAGGAGCTTTTGCGCGGGGAAGCGTTTGTCTTTTATGGCGGCGCGCCGCTGGCCGAGCGCGAGCTCTGCTGCTTTCTGCCGGACTATTTAGATGAAAGCTGGCTTTGCTCAGAGGACTCCCCTATTGCCGCCGTGCGCGCCGTATACTTTGAGGCAGATACGCTTTCCCACCGCGATTTTCTGGGCAGCCTGATGGGCATCGGCATCAAGCGCGAGACCGTGGGTGATATTTATGTCGGCAAGGGCAGCTGCGATTTTCTGGTGCTGCGGGAAATTCTCCCCTACGTGCTGCAAAATCTGACGTCTGCCGGGCGGACAAAGCTTCATGTGGAGGAAATTCCTTTGCAGGAAGTGAAAGTTCCCCAGCAGACCGTCAAGACCATCCGCGATACCGTTTCGTCGCTCCGGCTCGACGGCGTTGTCTCCTCCGGCTTTTCCATCTCGCGCGGCAAGGCCGCCGACTATATTGCAGCCGGAAAGGCAGAGCTTAACTATCTTCCCTGCCAGAAGGGCGATAAGAGCGTATGCGAAGGAGACCTCATCTCCATTCGCGGCCTTGGAAAGATCCGGCTGGAAGCCGTTGGCGGCAACACGAAAAAGGGCCGCATCAGCATCGAAATTTCAAGATTTGTTTAACATCATCAGAAGGAGTCAACATTCATGGAAAAATCCCGCGTAGAACGCATCAATGAGCTGGCGCGCAAGGCAAAGACCGTCGGCCTGAGCGAAGAAGAGACCATCGAGCGAGACCGCCTGCGGCAGGAGTATCTGGCGGCCTTCCGCAAAAATCTGCATGCGCAGCTTGACAACACCTATCTTGTCGATGAGCACGGCAACAAGCGCCCGCTGGTGAAAAAATCAGAGACATGCAGCTGACAGACTTTTTATTCCTGTTTGGCTTTTTGCCGCTGGCGCTGGTCTTGGCGCTGCTGGCAAAAGGCCGCCCTGCTCTGCGGCGCGGGGCGATGGCGCTTTTGAGCCTTCTTTTCTGCGCGTCCTTTGGTCTTGCGGGTCTGGCGCTTGCAAGCGTGGAGGCCGGCATTGTGTTTTTCCTTGCGCGCGGGATGGACGGCGCGCCGGAGAAGAAACGGCGCGCGCTTTTGCTTCTCGGCGTGGTATTTTCCGCCGGGCTTCTTTGCTATTATAAATACACAAATTTCTTTTTTGGCATCCTCTCGCTTCCGGCGCAGAAGCTTTTGCCGGCGCCGGTGGGCGTGTCGTTTTTGACGTTTCTTCTGATCTCCTATCTGACGGACGTCTACCGTGGCAAGGCCGCAGCCAAGGCGCGCTTTTTGGATTTCTGGCTCTATGTGTTCTTCTTTCCAAAGCTCACACAGGGGCCACTTTGCAGGTTTGAAGACTTTTCCTCGCAGCTGCAAAGCGCGCGCAGAATTGAGCCGGATGAGATGATGCAGGGGCTCTCGCGCCTGATTCTGGGCCTTGGAAAAAAGACGCTCCTTGCAGGCGCGGCCGGAGCTGTTTCGCAGGAGGTCTTTTCGCTTTCGCCGGATGCGCTTTGCCCCGCGCTTGCCTGGGCGGGCGCGGCATGCTACGCGATGCAGATCTATTTTGACTTCGCAGGCTACACCGACATGGCGCTCGGGCTGGCGGGGCTTTTTGGCATGCGTCTTCCTGAAAACTTCAATAGCCCCTATCTTGCCGTGTCCATCACGGACTTCTGGCGCAGGTGGCATATGAGCCTGTCCGGCTGGTTTCGGGACTATGTATATATTCCCCTTGGCGGCAGCCGCTGCAAAAAGGCGCGGCAGCTCAGAAATCTTCTTGCCGTGTGGCTTCTGACCGGCCTGTGGCACGGCGCAAACTGGACATTTTTATGCTGGGGGCTCTGGTTCTTTTTCCTGCTGGCGATGGAAAAGCTCTGGCTCGGAAGGCTTCTGGAGCGCCTGCCGCGCGCACTGGGGCGCTTGTATGCCGTTGCCTGCGTGTGCATCGGCTGGGTGTTTTTTAACAGCCCAACGCTTTCCTACGCGGCGGGTTTTTTGCGCGCAATGCTCGTGCGCGGGGCGCATGCGCCCGATGCGGGCGCGTGGCTCTATTTCTGCGCGCGGCAGTATGGCTTACAGCTTCTTTTGTGCGTGCTTTTTTCTACCAACGCCGGAAAGAAGCTTTGGGCGTGCCTTGGCCGCACGGCGGCAGGAGAATGGCTCAGACTCTTATTTCTGGCAGCCGTCTTGGGGCTGTCTGTTTTGAGCTTGAGCGCGTCCGGCATGCAGGCGTTTATCTACGCGCAGTTTTAGGAGGCAGGCATGAAAACGATCAAAAAGCTTTTTCCCGCCGCGCTGGCGCTCTTTCTCGCGGCCATATCCGCGCTTAGCCTGTACCGCTGCCGCACGTCTCCGGTCTCATGGTCGGTGGAGGAAAACCGCGCGCTGGCGTCCCCACCGGCGCTCTCAATGGATGCAATTTGGGACGGAAGTTATGTGCAGGCGGCAGAAGACTTTTACCGCGACCATATCTTTGCCCGCGCAAGGCTTTTAAAGCTCGATACATTTTTACAGATGAAGCTTCTGCGCCGCCCGGTCGTGCGCGACGTGGTGCTGGGAGAAGACGTGCTGCTTCCCGCTTTGGCGCATTCCGGCAAACCAAGCGACGAGACGCTTCAAAAGCAGGCAGACGAGATCGCGCGGGCGCTTCAAAATGTTCTTGACGCGGCAGAAGAGGTGGATGCAGAGCTTCTTTATACCCTTGTCCCCGAGCAGCGCACCGTTTATCAGAATTTCTATCCGGCGTGGGCAGAAAACCCCGGCGCGCATACAGCGAAAAACCGCGAGGCGCTCCTTCGTGCGCTGGAAAGTGCCGGGATTCCGGCGCTTGACATGACGCCCGTTTTCTCCGCGCTGGAAGACCCGCTTCCCTACTACAGCCGCGTCGATCACCACTATACGCTGAAAGGCGCTTATCTCACCTATCAGGCCGTATGCGAGGCCTTTGGCCTTCCGGCAAGCGCGCTTACAGCCGAAGACGCGCAGACGGAGCTTCTTGGCACTTACAGCCGAAAGCTCTATGGCCTTGCCGCGCCGCATGAGGCGATGCAGGTATTAAAAGAGGAATTTCCCGCCTACGCGCGCTTTGATAACGGCGCGCCGTCTGATACGCCGCTCATCGCCGCACGCACCTCCGGCTACAGCCTGTATGCAGACTATATGGGAGGCGATCTTGGCCAGACGGTGGTCAAGACAAACAGGCCGGAGCTTCCGGATATCCTGATCGTTGGAGACTCGTTTACAAATCCCCTGGAAGCGCTGGCCGTTTTTGATTTTAACGAAATGCGAAGTCTGGATTACCGCCACTTTGATGGCGCAGCACTTTCAGACTATATCCGGGAATATTGCCCCGCCTATGTACTCATCGTGCGCGATGATGTCAGTTGTCTTGGCACAAGCGGAAACGGCGCATTGGGCGCGAAATAATCTGTGGCTCTCTCAGCGGGCGCGGCATAACGCCCCCGCTGAGAGGCTTTTTTGTAAGCCCCGCTCCGGCGCGCGCCGGAGATTTTCTCCCCCCTCCGGGAAAACCGAAAATGCTGCGTAAAGACTTCATGCACGCTACTTTTGCCGCATTTCGTGGTGTGCCTTTGCGCACAAAGTTTTTTGCAGCCAGCCCGTCCAAACGCATAATTGTACCCTCTGCCGCATTGATTAAAAGCAGATGCTGCTTGACCACACAGATCGTTTTTCAGGAGGTTTCTTTATGCGTTCATTCTCTCTTTCCCTGCTGGCCGCTTTCCTGACGGCGCTGCTGTGCGCCTGCGTGTCGAATATCCCCGCATGGGAGCATGTGACAGATGAGCTTGCCGCGCCGGCAGCGCGGCGTCTTCCGTCGAGCATTGTTTTTTCCGTGCCGGAGGGCGCAGTCTGCCAGAATCTCTCGCCCGACGGCGCTGACGCGCTGTATGAAGCTGCCGACGCTTCCTATGAGATCATGACCTGCGTCAGCCCGCAAAGCCCGGCGGCCGCCATTGAAGCGCTCACAGGCTTTGCGCCGCAGGAGCTTTCCATTCTCGCCACCACCCGCTTTGGCCTTGCCGAATATCAGTTTGTCTGGAGCGCCGCCGCCGACGAAGGCGAGCGCGTCTACCGCGCGGCAATGCTCTGCGACGATCAGTACTGCTACGCCCTCTGCTTCTCCCGCCCGGCCAGCGCAGGACAAAGCTATGACGCGGTGCAGCAGAGCGTCTTTTCAACCTTTGGCCTCTATTACGATGAGACCATCTGAGCCGCCCCGCGCAGGCTCCGGAGGCAGTTAAAAAATGTTTTTCATTTCGCGAAAAAAATGCTTGACAATTTGGCCTCTCATGAGTATAATATCGTTGTCGCTGAGAGATGCGGCGCCGCAGAAAGCGGTTGTGTGGAATGGAAGGTTAGCTCAGCTGGGAGAGCACTTGCCTTACAAGCAAGGGGTCACAGGTTCGAGCCCTGTACTTTCCACCATCAATCTGGCCCGGTGGTGCAGTCGGTTAGCACGCCAGCCTGTCACGCTGGAGGTCGACAGTTCGAGTCTGTTCCGGGTCGCCATAATGTATGATGGGGCGAGCTTGTCTCGCCTCAACATGCCTCTGTAGCTCAGTAGGTAGAGCAGCGGACTGAAAATCCGCGTGTCGTTGGTTC
>CAZXIW010000013.1:0-32156 GCA_964640905.1 uncultured Oscillospiraceae bacterium | reverse complement strand
AAAGCTTCGGGCTTTCTTAACGGCCACAGGATGCTGGAAAAGGGCGCGGATACTGGAAATTATGGATTTTTCGTGCTATAATGCCATGACAGAGGAAGTATGTAAAAACTTCAGGATGGAGGGCTTTGATATGGAGGATGTCCGCACGTTTGTCAGGCAGCTCAGCGGCCACTGGGGCAACAACTGCTATGAGCTTTTGTGTCTTGCAGTTGAGGCGGCGCTGGGGCTGGAGCGCGAAGAGGTTCAGATGAAGCTGATCTGGAGCATTCTTCACGAAAAGACCGGAAAATCCATCGAGGCCGTTTCGCGCGCGCTCAACCGTGCGGCAAACGATATCTGGGAGCACGGCAGGCATGAAAAATTGCTGGAGCTTTTCAAAAAGCCGCTCCTTGCGCCGCCAACGGCCAAGGAGCTGGTCTGTACGCTGGCCGATGCGCTTCGGCCGCATGTGGAGTATAGCTGCTGGGAAAACCGGATGGAGCATGCCTTTGGAATCTTTGCAAGGAGCAACAGCGGCGAGGAGGTTTTAATGGATTCCTTTACCGACGACCGCACATTGGCCGAGACGCTTGCGCGCACGCTGACGCTGTGCCAGCGGCCGCTGGAGGAATTTCGCCTTGCAGTGCTTTCCGGGCAGATTCCAGGTGAGCTGGCTGCGCAGAGCAGAAAGCCCTAGGCCGCCAGGCTCTACCAGAACGTTGGATTCAGAAAAAAGGTAAAACAGGCGGCGCGCGTAATCTACGCGAGCCGCCTGAGACTGTCAGAAAACGATCCCAAAAGCTGCCGGGACAGAGCAGCGGGGGAAGAGTGAAGGGGGCAAAAAGCCCCCTTCGCGTTCAATCAAACCGGTTTTTCAAACTTTTTGAAGTTTGAAAAACTGCCTCAGCGGGGCGAAAAAATTTTTTCGACACGCTGAGGCGGCGCGCGTAATCTACGCGAGCCGCCTGAGACTGTCTTAGATCAGCGACATCTGTGTGTCCTCATAGAGCTTTCCGATGCGGTGATAGCCCTGCGGGAGATAGGTGATGGAATGGATGGCGGGCTTTGGAAGGCCAAACTTTGGATTGTAGCCAAAAAGGTTTACATAGCGATCAAGGTCGGGGTCTTCTGCGTCCATCGCGGCCAGAAGCTCCAGCGTTGCGCGCGCGTCGTCGATGGCGCGGTGTGTGTTTTGCGTTTTCAGCTGGTAGCTTTCCACGGCGTTGCAGAGCTTGTGCGGAAATGGGCGGCGGTCTTTGTAGATGGTCATGGCGTCGAGCATCTGCGCGCCCTTTAAAACGTCGGCCAGACCAAGCCGCGCCAGAAAATAATACAGAAAGCACAGGTCAAACTGCGCATTGTAGGCAACGATCAGCGTGCGCGCGCCAAACATCGCGGCAAACTGTGCCGCGGCCTGCTGCTTTTCAATGCCCTGCTCAAGAAGCATCTGATCGGTAATCCCGGTCAGCTCAATGATTTTCGGGTGAAGCCGCCGCCCCGGCGTTAAGCGGATAAACTCATCCATCACCGCAAGCTCACACAAAGCGCCGTCTGCAACGCCTGCCTTTAAGACGGCCAGCTCAATAATTTCATCGTCCTTGCAGCGGATGCCGGTCGTCTCTGTGTCGAGAATCAGAACAGAATCATAGCGTTCAAACAGCGGTGTGCGCATGGCGGTTTCCTCCAGAGCCAGATTTAAAAGGATTATAGCACACCGAGCCGGCAATTTCCACTGAAATTGCCGTTTTTTGTAGGAAAGAGCGGCAAGCGCGTCTTTTTCCGCGCCTCAGCCGCGTCTGCGCCGCAAAAACCAGGCGTCCTTTCCGTAGCCGATCAGCTCAGCCAGCGCGCACAGGGGAAGCGCCGCAAAGAAATCCAGCGCAGAGTGCTGCTTGATAAACATGGTCGAAAGGCAGATGAAAACTGCGGCAATGACCACAAAGCACTTCCACCTGCGCCCCACATCGCGCTCCTTGCACCAGGCGGAGACAATGCCAATGGAATAGGCCACGTGCAGCGACGGGCACACGCCGGTGTTGGTGTCAAGGGCGTAGAGCAGGCCAACGAGGCGGGTAAAGAGATTGTCCCGCGCAAACGACGCCGGGCGGCTGATCGTGTGGCAGTCTAAAGTGTAGGCTGTCGAAAAACCCACCGGGGTAAAGATTTCGGAAAGGAAGATCGTGTGAAAGATTACGCCCGCAGGCGTATCCAGAGCGCAACCGCCGTTTACGGCACTTAGCGCGGAGGAAACCCATCAGGGGTGGTCGCACACGTAAGAGCCGCCTTCGGCGGTTCGTGTGCGACACTTGTCTGCGGACTTCGTCTTTCGCGTTCAATTAACCAGTTTTTCAAACTTTTTGAAGTTTGAAAAACTGCCTCAGCGTGTCAAAAAAACTGCGCGCCCACAAGGGCGCGCAGTTTTGATGTTTTAGATGTTTGCGATCAGCTCGATCTCCACGCGCGCATCCTTCGGAAGCCGCGCGACCTGCACCGCCGAGCGGGCGGGGCATGCACCTTCCGGGAAGAACTCCGCGTAGACGGCGTTCATGGCGGCAAAGTCGTTCATGTCGGCGAGGAAGACAGTCGTCTTTACAACGTCTGCCATGCTTCCGCCTGCGGCCTCCACGATGGCGCGGCCATTGGTAAGAGACTGGCGCGTCTGCGCGGAAATATCCTCCGGCATAAGACCTGTAGCCGGGTCAAGCGGGAGCTGGCCGGAGACAAAGACAAGCGAGCCTGCCTTTGTGGCCTGCGAGTATGGGCCGATTGCGCCGGGGGCGCTGGTGGTGGCGATGATTTCCTTCATGGTTATTCCCTCCAAAATTTATAACAGTCAGAATCAGATGGCGGCGCTCTGTTTGGCCTGCTCCAGCGCCCGCGCCAGCTGGTCGGGGCAGGAGGTATCCTTGAAGCCGCAGCGGATACCGCGCAGGCGGGCGATCACCTCGTCGACCGGCATACCCTCGACCAGACGGCCAATGCCCTGTAGATTGCCGTTGCAGCCGCCGATGTATTCAACGTTTTTCAGCTTACCATCCTCAATGTCCAGAAGAATCCTGCTCGAGCAGGTCCCTTTGGTGTTGTATTCGTAGTGCATTTGCAGTTTCCTTTCTATCCTGTCAGGTCGCAGAGCGCGGCGCCGACATATTCACATAATTGTTCTGGCGCAAGGATCACCTGCACGCCGCGCTGGCCGGCGGAGACGGCAAGCTCGTCATACAAAATGGCGGTCTCGTCGATCAGCGTCGGAAAGCGCTTTTTCATGCCGATGGGGCTGCATCCGCCGCGAAGATAGCCTGTGAGCGGCAGAAGCTCTTTGACGTGAACCAGCTCGACCTTTTTTTCGCCCGCCGCCTTTGCGGCCTTTTTTAAATCCAGCTCACAGCAGACCGGAATGCAGAAGACAAGAAAGCCATGCTGCTCGGCGCGCGCGACAAGGGTCTTGAAGACCTGCTCCTCCGGCATGCCAACGGCGCGCGCGGCGTGATGGCCGGAGAGGTCTGACTCGTCGTAGTCGTATTCGGCGGTGCGGTATGGGATTTTTGCGGCGTCGAGCAGCCGCATGACATTGGTTCGGATCACGTTCCCACTTCCTTTGCAAAGCTATTATACCGGATGATGCGGAAACTTGCAAGTGGTCTGAAAATCTGGTATAATAGCAAAAAATCGGCGCGGCGGCAGGAAGTGGAGCGCCGCCGTGCGGCAGGAGGCAGAGAATATGTCGATTGAAAAGGTCAGAAGCTACTTTGAAGCGTTTGGTATGGCGGATAAAATTCTGGAGTTTGATGTTTCCAGCGCAACCGTGGAGCTGGCTGCGCAGGCGGTCGGCGTGGAGGGAAAGCGGATTGCAAAGACGCTGTCGTTTCTTCTGGGCGAGAGCTGCATTCTGATCGTCGCGGCGGGCGACGCGCGCGTGGATAACAAAAAATATAAAGCGCGCTTTGGCGCGAAGGCAAAGATGCTCCCGCATGACGATGTGCCGGAATATATTGGCCACGCCGTCGGCGGCGTCTGCCCGTTTGCGGTCAAGGAGGGCGTAAAGGTTTACCTGGATGAATCGCTCAAGCGCTTTGAGACGGTCTTCCCGGCGGCAGGCAGCGCCAACAGCGCCATTGAGCTGAGCATTGCAGAGCTTGAGAAATATTCAAAATTCGACGGCTGGGTGGATGTCTGCAAGGACTGGCAGCCGGACGCAGGATAAACAGGCGCGGCGGCGGGCATACTGCCTTCAAAGGCTAAACTTTGGAGGCATGCTTCATGGACGAAAAACGGACGGAAAATTATTTGCCGGAGCTCGATACGCTGACAGAGCTTGGCGCGGGCGCGCTGCGCTCGCGGCGCGGCAGTATCTATACGCTGACCATCATCGGGCAGATCGAGGGGCATCAGGTGCTCCCCGAGAGCGTCAAGACGACCAAATATGAGCACGTCATCCCGCTGCTGGCCGCAGTGGAGGAGGCGGAGGAAATTGACGGGCTGCTGCTGCTTTTAAATACCGTCGGCGGCGACATTGAGGCGGGGCTTGCCATCGCCGAGATGATCGCCAGCATGAAAAAGCCAACGGCCTCGCTGGTGCTTGGCGGCGGGCATTCGATCGGCATCCCGCTGGCCGTGTCGGCGCGGCGGGCGATGATCGCGCCGCGCGCGAGCATGACCATTCACCCTGTCCGCACGACGGGGCTGGTTGTCAGCGCGCCGCAGACGTACCATTATTTTAATCAGATCCAGGATCACATTGTGGATTTTGTGACGGAAAATTCCCGGATTTCGCGGCGGGATTTTGAGCGCTATATGATGGCGACGGGGAATATGGCGACCGACGTGGGGACGATTCTCTACGGCGCGGAGGCGGTCGAGTCGGGGCTGATGGATCAGCTTGGCGGGCTGTCGGATGCACTTTCGTATCTGCACCGGCAGATCGCGCGCGAAAAAAAGCGCCGGGGGCGCTGCGGCGGCTGAAAAGGCTGGCATATTTCTCCGGGGCGTGATAATATAATGAAGCGGGATAAGCCCGTATCAGAAGACCCGTAGGATGCAGCGGCGGCTGCTTTTTGTTTCGGAGGATGTGCTATGACATATTGGAACGCGGTTTTGCTGGGCGTGATACAGGGGGCGGCGGAGTTTCTGCCGATCTCCAGCTCCGGCCATCTGGCGGTTCTGCAAAAATTCCTCGCCATTGGCGACATGGAAAACCATATGCTCTTTGATGTGCTGCTGCATCTGGGGACGCTGGCGGCGGTGCTGCTTGCGTTCTGGAAGGATGTGCGCGAGGCGGCAAGAGAGGGCGCGCGGATGCTCCATCTGAGAAGGACACCGCGCGGGGCAAAGCCCAACCGCCGTGAGCGGCGGCTGCTCGGCTTTCTGATCATCGCGACGCTTCCGCTCATTCCGGCGGCGTTTGCATCAGGCCTTGTCGAGAGCTTGTATGAAAATACGTTTTTTATAGGCTTTGCGTTCCTCATGACGGGCTTTTTGCTCCTGGCGGCTGACCGCATGGGGCACGGCAACAAGGACGAGCGCAGCGCGCGCGCCTCAGACGCGCTTCTGGTTGGGCTGGCGCAGGCCGTGGCGGTCGTGCCGGGGCTTTCTCGCTCCGGGACAACGATCAGCTTTGGCATGCTCCGGGGCTTTGAGCGGAATTTTGCCGTGCGCTTTTCGTTTCTGCTCTCCATTCCGGCGGTCGTTGGCGCGAATCTGATTTCGCTTGTGAAGGCGTTCATGGACGGCGTTGTGTGGAGCTATGTGCCGATGTATCTGGTTGGCGTGGTGTGCGCGTTTGTTACGGGCTATTTTGCAATTTATTTTCTGCGGCTGGTCGTGCAGCGCGGAAAATTCGGCGGTTTTTGCTATTATTGCTGGGGCGCGGGGCTGGTGACGCTGGCGCTGTCGCTGATTTCCTGAAAGGATGATGGAGCTGTATGGCTGAAAAGCAAACAAAAAAACGTACCTCCGGCGCGAAGAACGCTTCGTCCGCCTCTGGCCGGAAGAGCACGTCAAAAAGCTCCCGCGCAAAGGCCAAAAAGCCTGCGCCCATCCGGCGGGAGGTCGGCGCGGGGGTCTGTCTGATGCTGGGGCTTTGTACGGTGCTCGGCTGCTTTGGTGTGGAGGCTGTGTTCATTTCGCCCCTGATGCTGCTGCTTCGGGGGCTTCTTGGCGCGGGCGTCTACATTCTTCCGTTTTCGTTTGTGATGGGCTTTCTGATCTTGCTGCTGCATGACGGAAGGCCGGTCGTGCTGCGCGTCACATGCAGCTTTCTGCTGGCGGTGACGATCGGGGCGCTGGTGGCGCTGGTTGGCGGCGCTGGCGCGCCGGAGACGGAGAGGGTGCTTCCGGAATTGTGGCAAAGCGGGCTTGCAGGCGTCGGCGGCGTGGCCGCGGGCGGGCTTTCGTGGCTTTTAGAGCTTGTCATCGGCAAGGCGGGCGCGGTGATTTTGCTGCTGGCGGCCTTGACGCTGGAGCTGATCACGAGCCTCAACATGACCGTGGCCGGAATCATTACGGCCATCAAAAACCGCCCGCGTGCAGAGTATGACGAGCCGAAGCGGGAGCATCCGGACCCTGCCGAGAGAATCGTCAACCATGTTGCGCAGAAGCACATCGCGCATGCTGAGCAGCAGGCCGGGCGCCGCCGGGCAAAGGCGGCTGAGTTTGACCTGCCGGTGGACGAGCCGCCGCTGGCATCGCCTGAGGCAGAAAAGCCTGCAAAAAAGGCCGTGATGCGGCCAGATGTCTACATAGAGGAAAACCGCCGCCAGCGCGCGCAGGAGGCGCAAGCGCCCGCGCCGGAGAAGACGCCGGACATGCAGCCGGACATTCTTGCCGCGCACCCGGCGCATACAGTCCCGGAATCTGAGCATGCGCCCCTTCCCAGGACGCTGCCGCCGCTGGATTTAAGTGAGCTGAGAAAAGAGCCCATGCCGCTGGTCGTGCCCAATCAGCCTGCCGCGCCGCCGCAGGTGCAGCAGGTAGAGCCGGAGGAGGAAGCGCCCGCGCCGGAGCGTATTGAGCACGAAGCGCCGCAAAGCGCCCCTGCGCCAGCTGCTTCCGCCGCGCCGCGCGCGCCGCAAGGGCTTGACCTTTCGCCGTCTGAAAAGCTCAAGAAGGGCGAGGTGCAGCAGGAGGCTGCCGCCATTGCCCAGCAGATCGCAGACGCGCCCGCGCCGCCGGTGTATCAGTATCCGCCGGTGTCGCTTTTGAAGTCCGGCTCTGGCTCTGTGCATGACGGCACGGAGGAAATGCGCCAGAATGCCGAGCGGCTGAACGATACGCTGGCCTCCTTCAGCATTGAAGCGAGCATCATCAATGTCACAAGAGGCCCGTCTGTGACGCGCTATGAGCTGGAACTGAGCCGGGGCGTGAAGCTCTCGAAGCTGACCAACCTTGCAGACGATATTGCCCTTTCGCTTGGCGCGTCGGGCGTTCGCATCGCGGCCATTCCAGACAAAATTTCCGTGGTCGGCATCGAGGTGCCAAACCGCGTGGTATCGACGGTTCTCGCGCGCGATGTGATTGACGCGCCGGAGTTTACAAAGAGTAAGTCCCGCGTGTCCTTTGCCGTTGGCAAGGACATTGGCGGCAACCGCATCATCGGAGACATCGGAAGGCTGCCGCATCTTCTCATCGCGGGCACAACGGGCTCCGGTAAGTCGGTGTGTATGAACTCGCTGATTATCTCGATTCTTTATAAGGCAAAGCCCGAGGAGGTCAAGCTCATCATGGTAGACCCCAAGATGGTCGAGCTTGGCGTGTATAACGGGATTCCGCATCTGCTCATCCCTGTTGTGACCGACCCCAAAAAGGCGGCGGGCGCGCTTCAGTGGGCAGTGACGGAGATGATGAAGCGCTACCGGCTGATGGCAGATGCGGGTGTGCGTGATCTGGAGTCATTTAACAAGCTGGCCGTGGCTACGGGCGAGTTTGAGAGTATGCCGCAGATCGTGGTCGTGATCGACGAGCTGGCAGACCTGATGCTGGTAGCGGCCAAGGAGGTCGAAGAGTCGATCTGCCGTGTGGCGCAGATGGGTCGTGCGGCGGGCATGCATCTGGTCATTGCGACGCAAAGACCGTCGGCTGATGTCATTACGGGACTTATGAAGGCGAATATCCCGTCGCGCATTGCCTTTGCGGTTGCGTCGGCGATGGAGTCGCGCATCATTCTGGACACGGCGGGCGCAGAAAAGCTCGTCGGCAAGGGCGATATGCTCTATGCGCCTTTGGGGCAGGGAAAGCCCCGGCGTGTGCAGGGCTGCTTCATTACAGACGATGAGGTGCAGCAGGTCGTCGACTTCATCAAGCGCACCAATACGGCGGATTACTCCGACGAGGTCATGGCCGAGATCGACAAAAAGGCCGCCGAAAGCGGCAAGAGCGCAGGCACGGCCTCTTCCGGCGCGCCGCAGGACGCGGCAGATGACGGCGACGAGATGCTCCCGGCGGCGGTCGAGGTCATTCTGGAGACCGGGCAGGCGTCTGTTTCGATGCTGCAAAGAAGGCTCAAGCTCGGCTACGCGCGCGCCGCGCGCATTATGGACGAGATGGAAGAGCGCGGCATCGTCGGCCACTTTGAAGGCTCGAAGCCGCGGCAGCTGCTGATTACCAAAGAGCAGTGGCAGGCCATGCAGTCCGGCGAGCAGCTTTCCATCCCGGAGGAAGAACCAAATCCCCCGGTGGAAGAAGAAATTCCGTAAATTGCGGGGCGTTCCGCAGCTTTATGTAATTTACAGCGGCAGGTAAATCTTAAGAATCTGCTGAAAGGCCGTTTCATCCGGGATTAGCTGATAAAAACGCGAGGATAAACAAAAGATGGCATCTGAGTGCAAAGCCATATTTTGTTTTGCTCGTAAATAAAAGGCCGTTTCATCCGGAAATACGTAGTAAAGAAAACGCGAGGATAAACAAAAGATGGCATCTGAGTGCAAAGCCATATTTTGTTTTGCTCGTAAATAAAGGCCGTTTCATCCGGGATTACGCAGTCGAATGCGACGCAGATTTTTTGTCAGGCAAGCAAAAGCCGCAGAAAACCCTGCCGGGTTTTCGAGGATTTTTGCGCCGCATGGCGGGAAAGATGCAAGCAGGCGGCTGCGGAAGATTGGATGATGCGGCCGAAAAAAGAAAAAGCCCTGCATCCGGAAGAAAATTGCCGGAGCGGGAGCAGGAGGTACTTATGAAAAGACAGAATCATTCATCCATTCTCCGCCTGACAGCGACCGCGTTGCTTGCGGCGCTGGTCGTGGTGCTGCAAACGCTGGCCACGGGGATCAGAATCGGCCCTGTGCCGATTTCTCTGACGCTTGTGCCGATCGTGGTGGGCGCAATCGTCTTTGGCGCTGGGACGGGCGCGCTTTTGGGCGGCGTCTTTGGCGTAGTCTGCCTGATCGCGGGCATCACCGGAACAGACCAGTTTACCTATCTTCTCTGGGTCACAAGTCCTGCGTGGCTGGTGGCAGTCTGCGTGGGAAAGGCGGTTCTCTGCGGCGCGGCGGCGGGGCTTGTCTATCGGCTGCTTGCCAGGCGGCAGACGCTCGGCTGCATCGTGGCGGCGCTCACAGCGCCAATCGTCAACACCGGCGTGTTTGCAGTCGGCATGCTGACGGTCTTTAAGCCCGTCCTGCAGGAGTTTGCCGGGGGAACGAATGTGGTCTATTATTTCTTTGTGGCGTTCATCGGCGTGAACTTTCTGGTGGAGCTTGGCGTGAACGCGGCCTTGAGCGCGGCCATCGCGCGCATTGTCAAGGCGATCGAAGCGCGCTTTCACTGAAAATAACAAAACATGCCGCGCGAAAGCCTGCGCGCCACAAAACAAAACAGGAGAGATACAGATGCAGCAGCGAGCTTATAAAGCAGTGATCTTCGATCTGGACGGGACACTGCTCGATACCATACAGGACCTGGGCGCAAGCGGAAACCGGACGCTGGCGCGCTTCGGCTTTCCGGCGCGGACGGGGGAGGAATACCGCCGGTTTATCGGAAACGGCATCCCAAAGCTCATTGCGCGCGCCGCCCCGGCGGGGACGGATGAGAAGACGCTGCAGGAGATGCTTGCGTTTTTTCTGGAGGATTACGAGGCGCACTGCACTGAGTGGACGGTGCTTTTTGCGGGCGTTTTGGAGACGGTCGAGGCCCTTCGGCGCAGGGGCTATCAGCTTGCGGTTCTGACCAACAAGACGCAGTCGCCCGCCGAACGAATCATCGATTTTTATTTTCCGGGCAGACCCTTTGAAATCGTCTGGGGCAACAACGGCGTGCGGCCCTTAAAGCCCGCGCCGGACGCAGGGGAGCTGCTTTTAAAGGAGCTTGGCTGCAAGCCCGGCGAGGTCTTCTACCTGGGAGATGGCGACACGGACATGCTCTTTGCACGGCGCATGGGCTTTTTTGCCGCCGGCGCCAGCTGGGGTTACCGGCCGCGCGAGGTTTTAAGGCAGTGCGGCGCGCAGGCGCTCTTTTCCAGCATGGCAGAGATTTTGCCGGAGCTTGCCTGAATGGCGCGCAAATCGTCTTTTTTCTTGACAAGCTCTGGCTGCAAGCCTATAATTTTAACGAAGAAAAGCGATGAAACACCGCGAAAGTTTGGAAAGCTTTCGTCTCAAAGCTTGAGGCGAAGGCTTTTTTCAGTTTGAAAGGAGAGAGCATGATGGACAAGCATCGCATCGAAACGAACTGTGTGCAGGCGGGCTACAGCCCGGCCTCCGGTGAGCCGAGGCAGATTCCGATCATCCAGTCGACAACCTTCCAGTATGGGACCTGCGAGGACATGGGAAAGCTTTTTGACCTTGAGGCCGAGGGCTATTTCTACTCGCGCCTGCAAAACCCGACCTGCGACGCCGTGGCGGCGAAGCTCTGCGCGCTCGAGGGCGGCGCGGCGGCGATGCTGACCTCCTCCGGGCAGGCGGCAAACTTCTTTGCGCTTTTTAATCTGGCAAATAACGGCGACCATATTGTCGCTTCCTCGAGCATCTACGGCGGCACGTTCAACCTCATCTCGGTCACAATGGCGAAGATGGGCGTGGAGGCAACGTTTGTTGCGCCTGACTGCTCGGATGAGGAGCTGGAAGCGGCCTTCCGCCCGAACACAAAGGCCGTGTTCGGCGAGACGATCGCAAACCCTGCGCTGACGGTTCTCGATATCGAGCGCTTTGCAGAGGCCGCGCACCGGCACGGTGTGCCCCTCATCGTGGACAACACCTTTGCAACGCCCATCAACTGCCGCCCGTTTGAGTGGGGCGCGGACATTGTCACGCACTCGACCACCAAGTATATGGACGGCCACGGCGCATCGCTTGGCGGCGCGATTGTAGACAGCGGCCACTTCGACTGGATGGCGCACAAGGAAAAGTTCCCGGGGCTCTGCACGCCGGACGAGAGCTACCATGGCGTGACGTATGCCGAGCGCTTTGGAAAAGAGGGCGCGTTCATTACGAAGTGTACCGCGCAGCTCATGCGCGACTTTGGCTCGACGCAGTCGCCGCAGAATGCGTTCTATCTGAACCTTGGTCTGGAGAGCCTGCATGTGCGCATGCCGCGCCACTGCGAAAATGCGCAGGCGGTCGCAGAATTTTTGCAGCAGCATCCGAAGGTCGAGACCGTTCACTACTGCGGCCTTCCGACTGACCCCTATTATAAAACCGCGCAGAAATACCTGCCGAACGGCTCATGCGGCGTTGTCTGCTTTGAGCTCAAGGGTGGCCGTGCGGCGGCGGGCGCGTTTATGAAGAATCTGAAAATCGCGGCCATCGAGACGCACGTGGCCGACGCGAAGACGTGCTGCCTCAGCCCGGCCTCCACCACGCACCGCCAGATGACAGACGAGCAGCTGATCGCGGCGGGCGTCCCGGCGGGGCTCATCCGCCTTTCCTGCGGCCTTGAGAGTAAGGACGATCTGATCGAGGATATCGCCCATGCGCTGGAGGCTGTGACGGATGCCAATTAAAATCCCAAACCAGCTTCCGGCGACGCAGACGCTCCGGCAGGAAAACATCTTCGTGATGACGGAAAACCGCGCCATCACGCAGGACATCCGCCCGCTGCGGATTTTGCTTCTGAATCTCATGCCGACCAAGGTCGACACCGAGACGCAGTTTGCAAGAGTCCTTGGCAACACGCCGCTTCAAATTGAGCTGGAGCTGATCGCGCCCCAAAGCCACGTGTCCAAGAACACCTCGCAGGAGCACATGCTGGCGTTTTACAAGACCTTTGACGAGGTCTGCGGGCAGACCTTTGACGGGCTCATCATCACCGGCGCGCCGGTGGAGCATCTGGAATTTGAAGCGGTCGATTACTGGCCGGAGCTTTGCCGGATCATGGAGTGGTCAAAAACGCACGTCCACTCGACGCTTCACATCTGCTGGGGCGCGCAGGCAGGGCTTTATTACCACTATGGCGTTCCCAAGCGGGCGCTGCCGGAGAAGCTTTTCGGTGTGTTCCGTCACACGGTAGAAGAGCCGAACTTCATGCTCTTTCGCGGCTTTGACGATGAATTCTGGGTGCCGCACTCAAGAAACACGACCGTGCTGCGCGAGGATGTGGAAAAAGTACCGGCGCTTAAGATCATGTCCAGCTCAGATGTGGCCGGGGTCTACGCGATCAAGACGAAGGACGGAAAGCAGGTCTTTCTGACCGGGCACGCAGAATACGACCGCGACACGCTTTTGCGCGAGTATCTGCGCGATGTGGCGGCGAATGTACCCATCCATGTGCCGGAGCATTATTTCCCGGGAGATGATGCGGAGAAGACGCCGGTCGTGACGTGGCGCTCGTGCGCGCATCTGCTGTACGGAAACTGGCTCAACTACTTTGTCTACCAGACCGCGCCGTATGATATCCGCCGCATTGAGGCCGGCGAGCGCACGGACGAACGATAAAAAGAAAATCTGACAGCTTTCGCTGTCAGATTTTTTATTTCCCAAAACTCGTTTCTTATTTCGGCGTTGCATCCGGGGTGGTATGCAGGCCGGCGTGGCGGCAGATGGCGCGGTAGCTCTGCTCGCTCAGGTCGTGCTCCATCTTGCAGGCGTCGGCCTCGGCAATCTCGCGGTCGACGCCAAGCTGGATGAGAAAGCCTGTGAGTGTTTTGTGGCGGTCTAACATGCTTTCGGCGATCTGCATGCCGCTTTCGGTGAGTGTGATGTGGCCGTCGCGCTCCATGGTGATGTAGCCGTTTTCGCGCAGACGCTTGGTGGTGTAGCTGACGCTGGGCTTGGTCACGCCGAGCGCCTCGGCGATGTCGATCGAGCGGATATAGCCATGCGCCTTTTGCAGCATCAGCATAGCCTCCAGATAGTCCTCTGCCGCGCGCAGAATCTTCATGGCAGACACCTGCTTTCTGTAAATCTTTTGTTCAGCATACCACAAACCGCCCCAAATGGCAAGCGGGGGAAATCACGGCTGCCCGGCCAGCGCGGCCTCGTAAAGTGCGTTTTTGGGGAGGCCGGTCTGCATGGCGATGCGCTTGACGGCGTCCTTTCTGGAAAGCCCCTTTGCAACCTCCGCGCGCACAAGCGCGCTGGCCTCATCGAGCGTGATGGCGGCCTCCGGTGCTTCCTGCGCGCCCTCAACCACGACGACAAACTCGCCTCTGGGCGGGTTTTCTTCATAGTGGCGGACAGCCTCGCCAAGCGTCGTGCGGAAGACCTCCTCGTGAAGCTTTGTCAGCTCCCGGCAAAGGCTCACACGCCGCCCCTCACCGAAGGCTGCGCCAAGGTCCTTGAGCGTTGCAAGAAGCTTATGCGGCGCTTCATAGAAGATCATGGTGCGCCGCTCAGACTTGAGCGACGCCAGATGCGCCTGGCGGCTTTTTTTGTTGATGGACAAAAAGCCCTCAAAGCAGAATCTTCCCGTCGGCAGGCCGGAGATGGAAAGCGCCGTAATGACCGCGCACGGGCCGGGGATGGCGCAGACAGGGATACCAGCTTCGGCGCAGAGTCTGACAAGGTCTTCGCCGGGGTCTGAGATGGCGGGTGAGCCTGCATCCGAGACAAGCGCGCAGGTCTCGCCCTCTAAAATGCGGCGCACGATGCGCGGGCCGCTCTCAAGCTTATTGTGCTCATAGTAGCTGACAAGGGGCTTTTTGATCTCCAGATAATTTAAAAGCTTCAGCGTCACGCGCGTATCCTCGGCGGCAATGAAGTCTGCGTCTTCCAGCGTTTTGCGCGCGCGGGGCGAAATGTCGGAAAGATTTCCAATGGGGGTGGGGACAAGGTAAAGCATGCCTGCCATGGTCAAACCTCCTCGTGGTAAATTCGGATATAGTCGGCGCCCGGCTGGCCGGATGCGTCAAAGAGCGTCAAATCGGGTAAAAGCGAAAGCCCGGCCTTTGCCCCGGCGCGCGCTTCGATGAGCACGAGCGAGACATCGGCGGCTGGATGATGGCGGACAAATTGCAGCCGCTTTGGCTCAAGGCGGCAGGCGCGAAGACCTGCGAGAAGATCTGTCAGCCGCTCGGGCTTGTGGACAAGAAAAAAGCGCCCGCCGAAGCGCAGACACCACGCCGCGCAGGCCAGAAGCTCCGGCAGCGGGCAGAAAAGCTCGCTTCTGGCGATGGCCAGCGCCTCACTTTTGCAGCGCGCGCCCTGCCCGGCGGGGTAATAGGGCGGGTTGGAGATGACAACGTCAAAGCCGTTTGCGGGCAGAAGCGCGCGGTATTCGCGCAGATCGCCGCAGAGAACATGAAACTGCGAAAGCCCGTTGCGCGCGGCATTCTCGCGGGCAAGCTGCGCGGCCTGCGGCTGAAGCTCAATGCCGGTTATGTCCAGCGATTCCTCCCGCGCCAGCAGCAAAAGCCCCAGCGCGCCACAGCCGCAGCCAAGGTCACACACGCGCTGGCCGGGCTTGAGGGCAGCAAAGTCTGCCAGCACCATGGAGTCGGTGCTGAGCGCGAATTGTGACGCGGCGCTTTGCATCCGGTATTTTCGGCAAATCAGCTCTTCCATGGCCACCTCGCAGACACATTTTCTATATCATACAATGCGCCCGGAAAAAGTACAAGCCGAAAAACAGAAAAAATGGGCATAGTAATTGCGCCTGTGCAAAAGCACAGGCGCAATTATCTGTTTGCATTATTCCTGGGTGATCGCTTCGTTGGGGCATTCTGCTGCACAAGTGCCGCACTCTACGCACTGATCTGCGTCGATAACGTACTTGCCGTCGCCTTCCGAAATGATGCCGAGGGGACATGCGTCTGCGCAAGAGCCGCAGGATACGCAAGCATCGCCGATGACATAAGCCATAGTATTGCACCTCCATTTATTTATGCAACCTCATCATAACACATTTTTACGAAAATGCAAATAATAATTTTGGAATCT
Organism: uncultured Oscillospiraceae bacterium; assembly: GCA_964640905.1. Lineage (GTDB taxonomy): Bacteria > Bacillota > Clostridia > Oscillospirales > Oscillospiraceae > CAG-170. The sequence goes on along the minus strand of CAZXIW010000013.1, from coordinate 16,878 downwards.
TTCCAGATTTCTGTAATTTTTTTGCCGCGCGCGGTATAAAGCCCGTCTGTGTGGGCGAAACTTCCAGCAGAAAGGATGTGGGCGCGTGAAAAAACAGGAGCTTTCCGGGCGGCTGCGCAGTCTGATCTGGCAGGCGGGGAGCGCCGCGCGTGCGCTTGGCCACAGCTATGTCGGTACGGAGCATCTGCTGCTTGCGCTGGCCGCTGAGCCGGGCGCGGCCGGGCGTGTGCTGCGTGCGGTGGGGCTGGAGGATGAGAGCGTCCGCTCCATGCTGCTTTTAAACACCGGCCTTGGCAGCCGGACACAGTTTCTGCCGCAGGGGCTTACGCCGGAGGCGCGCCTTGCCCTGCGCCGGGCGGGGGCGGAGGCAAGAAGTCTGCAAAGCAGCGGGATTTTGCCGGAGCATCTGCTGCTGGCGCTCTCGCGCGATTCGACCTGCGCGGCAGGAAGGCTGCTTGCGCGCAGCGGCGCGGAGGCAGACTGTATTTTTACACAGACCTATGAGGCACTGCACGCGCCGTGCGCGGCGCAGACGGGAAGGGGAGCGGAGATGCGATTACTGGAGCAGTACTGTGAGAACATGGTGGAAAAGGCGCAGACGATGGAGCCGGTCATTGGCCGCGAGCGGGAGCTTTGCGAGGTGATGCAGATTCTCAGCCGCAAGCACAAAAATAACCCCGCGCTCGTCGGAGAGCCGGGCGTCGGCAAAACGGCCATCGCCGAGGCTCTGGCGCAGCGGCTTGCAAGCGGGCAGGTGCCGCAGGCGCTGGCGGGCAGGAAGCTCTACCGGCTGGATCTGGCAAGCGTGCTGGCGGGGACAAAGTACCGCGGCGAATTTGAAGAGCGCATCCGCGACCTGCTTGCAGAGATCCGCCGCTGCGGCAACATGATCCTGTTTCTCGATGAAATGCACACCATCGTCGGCGCGGGCAGCGCCGAGGGCGCGATCGACGCGGCCAACCTCTTAAAGCCTGCGCTGGGGCGCGGGGAGGTGCAGATCATCGGCGCGACAACGTTGGAGGAGTACCGGCGGCACATTGAAAAGGACGCCGCGCTGGAGCGCCGCTTCCGCCGGGTGCTGGTATCCGAGCCCACGCGGCCGCAGACGCTTCAGATTTTGCAGGGGCTTCGCCCGGGGCTTGAGCAGCACCACCGTGTGCGGATGCACGACGATGCGCTGGAGGCGGCGGTGGAGCTTTCATGCCGCTATCTTGCGGGGCATTTTCTGCCGGACAAGGCCATTGACCTTCTTGACGAGGCGGCAGCCGGGGTCTGGCTGCGCGGCGCAGACAGTGAGCTGGAGCAAAAGCGCCGGGCGGTCTCGCAGGAGCTGGAGCGGGCAGTAAAGGCAGGCGCGTATGAGCGCGCGGCGGCGCTTCGCGACGAGCTGCAAGCGCTGGTGCGCCGCCAGGCTGCCGGGCGGGGGGAGAAAAGCCCCTGTGTGACGCGGGCGGATGTGGCGGCAATTGTCTGCCAGCGCACCGGCATCCCGGCGGGGGAGCTGAGTCTTTCCGAGCGTGAACGGCTGCTTGGACTGGAGGCGCGCCTGTCTGCGCGCGTCATTGGCCAGCAGGCGGCGGTGCGCGAGGTCTGCCGCGCGGTTCGGCGCGGCAGAAGCGGCATGGCAGACGAGGGGCGGCCGGTTGCGGCGATGCTGTTTGCAGGCCCGTCCGGCGTGGGGAAGACGGAGCTTTGCAAGGCGCTTGCCGAGTGTGTGTATGCCGGGCGCGAGGCGCTGGTGCGCATCGACATGTCGGAGTATATGGAGGCAAGCTCTGTCTCGCGCCTCATTGGCGCGCCGCCGGGCTATATCGGCCACGGCGAGGCCGGGCAGCTGACGGAAAAGGTTCGCAGAAGACCCTACTGCGTCGTGCTGCTCGATGAAATTGAAAAGGCGCACCCGGATGTTCGTAACCTTTTGTTACAGGTCATGGACGACGGAATTCTGACCGACGCGATGGGAAGGACGGTAAGCTTCCGCGACGCGCTCATCGTCATGACCTCCAACGCCGGAAGTCTTGAGACGGGGCGTGAGGGGCTCGGCTTTCTCCCGCAGACGGACGAGGGGCGCTTTGACGCCGCCCTCCGCCAGATCTTCAGCCCGGAGTTTTTAGGGCGCGTGGACTGCGTGGCCTGCTTCTCGCGGCTGGGGCTTTCAGAGCTGACGCAGATCGCACGCAGGCAGCTGCAGGCGCTCTGTGAGCGCGCGCAGGAAAGCGGCATCGCGCTGCATGCACAGCCGGAGGCGGCGCAGGCGCTGGCCGCGCAGGCACTGAAAAGCCCGGGCGGCGCGCGCAGTATCCGCCATGCGCTGCAAACGCTGGTGCAGACACCATTGTCGGAGCTGCTGCTGGAAAATAACACGGCGGGCAGCTGGTCGGTCTGCGTCCGGAATGGGGCAGTCTGCGTGGCGCGGACAGCGGAAAAAAGCCTTCCGGATGCTAATTAGAACATTCGTTTAAAAATTACGAAATTGCCGAAAAGGGGTTAAAATTTGTAAATATTTTCTCAAAGTTATTTTGAAAAAAGGGGTTGCTTTTTATCCGGCAGACCTTTATTATATAAGTGAAGTGGAGCTAAGTGGAGTAGAAAAGATGAAAATGGAGCGAGGTGAGAGGGATGTACGGAAAATACAAGCATACGGTCGATCCGAAGGGTCGTCTGTTCGTCCCCTCAAAGCTGCGCGACGAGCTTGGCGAGGCTTTTTATGTGACACTGGGTCTGGATCACTGTCTGTCTGTCTATACCGAGGCAGGCTGGCAGGCGATCCTCGATAAATACAACGCGCTTCCCATCTCGCAGGCGCGAAAGATGCGCTTCCTTTTTGCCAATGCGGCCAAGTGCGAGCCGGACAAGCAGGGGCGGTTTCTCATCCCGGCTGAGCTTCGGCAGTACGCGGGGCTCAGGCAGGAGGTCACCTTCATCGGCCAGGGCGGCCACGCCGAGATCTGGGACAGCGAGGCATACGACAAGCTGGAAATGGAGACGCTGACGCCGGAGAATCTGGCGCAGGTGATGGAGGAATTAGGCTTCTGATGGAGTTTTCGCATAAATCCGTGCTGCTCTGGGAATGTATTGATGCGCTCAACATCCGCCCAAACGGCATTTATCTCGACGGCACGCTCGGCGGCGGCGGGCATTCGCTGGAGATCTGCCGCCGGCTGACAAACGGCAGGCTCATCGGCGTCGACCGCGACGAGGTCGCGCTGGAGGCCGCCAGAAAGCGTCTGAGCCGCCATGCGCGCAAGGTGACGCTGGTACATGACAATTTTGAAAATATCGCCCTGATCCTGGACAGCCTGAATCTTGACAAGATCGACGGAATGCTCTTTGATCTGGGCGTTTCTTCCCCCCAGCTCGACGACGGCGCGCGCGGCTTTTCCTACATGGCAGACGCCCCGCTCGACATGCGCATGGACCGCGGCAGCACGCTGACGGCCTATGAGATCGTCAACAGCTACCCCAAAGACGAGCTGCGAAGAATTCTCTATGAATACGGCGAGGAGCGCTACGCCCCGCAGATCGCGGCGGCCATCGAGCGCTTCCGCTCAGACAGACCCATCGAGACCACGCTCGAGCTTGTCGACATCATCAAGTCCGCCATGCCGGACCGGGCGCTGCGCGAAAAGCAACATCCGGCCAAGCGGAGCTTTCAGGCCATCCGCATCGCCGTCAACGACGAGCTTGGCGCGGTGAGCCGGATGATGCGCGCGGCGGTCGACCATTTAAATCCCGGCGGCAGGCTTGCCGTCATCACGTTCCACTCGCTCGAAGACCGGATCGTGAAAAACGCCATGGCGGACGCGGCAAAGGGGTGTACGTGCCCGCCGAGCTTTCCGGTCTGCGTCTGCGGCCGGACGCCCAAGGTTCAGGTTCTGACGAAAAAACCCATCATCGCCACGATGGAGGAGGTGCGGGAAAATCCCCGCGCCAGAAGCGCAAAGCTTCGTGTGGCGGTCAAGCTTTGAGAAAGGAATGAAAAGTCAATGGCTGCTCCACGCAACCCCTATTACAGCACAAACGGCGCGGCAGCCTATGATGTTTATCGCCAGAGCGCACTGCGCCAGCCGGCGCAGGAGCCGGTTCGCCGCGAGCTTCCCGAAGAGCGTCCCCTTCCGCAAAAGCAGCAGCGGGTGCGCGCAAAGCTGGCCGTTGCGCCCTTTACGCTCCTTGGTGCGGCGGCAGCCGCATGTATGATGATTCTGGTCATTTTCGGCTACGTGCAGCTGTTTGAGGCGACAAGCCGCGTGAGTGTGCTTGAGCGCCGCCTTCAGACCCTTCAGGACGAGCAGCTTCTTTTGCAGAGCCGCTATGACGCGAAGATCGATCTGGCGGGGATCGAGGAAAAGGCAGGCGAGCTTGGCCTGCAAAAGCCCACACAGGAGCAGATCGTCTACGTGAGTCTGACCGGGGCAGACCGGGCGGAGCTTCATCAGACGGAAAAAAGCAGCATTCTCGGCGAAATTATCGGCGCGGTCGAGCAGAGTGTTTCAGAACTTATCGCATATCTGCGTCCGCAGGCGGCATAAAGTAGGGTAGTACCCACGCCGGACAATGCAGCAATAGAGCTTTGCAAGGGTGGTTTCATAGGAATTGGAAGCCGCCCTTGTTTTCACAATTACGCAGAAAGGCAGGAGCATGGCACGCAAAATGATCTCCCTGCACCGGAAAATCCGGGAGCAGAAGCTTTCCAGAGCTGAACAGTCGCAACGGGCCAACCGGACGATTCTGCGCCGGACGATGGCGCTGATGCTCCTGTTTGGCGTTGTGGCGTTTATTCCGCTGATCGTGACGCTTTATAACCTCATGATCCGCGACCATGATTACTACGAGGCACAGGCCATCAATAACCAGACAAGATACACGAGCCTGTCTGCCGCGCGCGGCGAGATCTACGACCGGAACATGAATGTGCTGGCCTCGTCGAAGGCGGTCGAGACGGTCTTCATTGACCCGAATGAAATTGCGCAGGAGATGGAAAAGCCGGAAAACAGTAATCTGCTTGACCACATTGCGCGCGGGCTGTCGGAGATTCTGGATGTCAGCACAGACTTTGTCTACAGCCAGGCGCAGGATAAAGCCTACCGCTACAAGGTCATCCGCCGGAAAATTTCTGAGGAGCTGGCAGACGAGGTGCGCGCGTTTGTCTCGGAAAACGAGATCAGGGGCGTGTATCTGGAAACCGACGCGCAGCGCTACTATCCCTATTCCTCGCTGGCCTCACAGGTCATGGGCTTCGTGTCGACGGATAACGTCGGCTCAGAGGGGCTGGAGGCCTATTACGATTCGTATTTGCAGGGCACGGCGGGCAAGGTTGTCACGACGCGCGGAAACTATGGCTCGGAAATGCTCTATACATATGAAAAATACTACGACGCCGCCGACGGAGACAGTCTGGTTGTCACGCTGGACATGACCGTGCAGCACTATCTGGAAAAAAATCTGGAGACGGCGATTGAAAAGTATGATATTTTAAACGGCGCGTTTGGCATTGTGATGGATGTCAACTCCGGGGCGATCATCGCCATGGCAAACCTTGGCGGCTACGACCCCAACAGCTATCAGGATATCTATGACCAGGAGCTGGCCGGGGAGCTGGAGCAGATGTATCAGGATGCGCTGCTTCTGGACAAAGACTCCGAAAGCTACAAGAAGGCCATGAGCGAATATAATCAGGCCGTTGCGGCCGAGCGCCTGCGCCAGTGGAGAAACCGCTGCGTCTCAGACGGCTATGAGCCGGGCTCGACGTTTAAGCTTGTGACGCTGGCGGCGGCGCTGGACTGCGGCGCGGTCACGGAGCACAGTACGTTCTACTGCGGCGGCCATGAGGACTTCAGCGACCGCGATCAGACCGTCTCCTGCTGGAAGGCCGCCGGCCACGGCATGCAGACGACCATGGAAGCCCTTGGCCACTCGTGCAACATCGCCTTCGGCCACATTGGCATCAACATGACGCGAAAGACCTTCTATGAATATTTTCAGGCCTTCGGCTTTCTGGAGAAGACCGGAATCGATCTTCCCGGCGAGGCCTATGGCCTGTTCTGGGCGGAGGATGCCTTCTCGGTCGCAAACCTGATCTCCGCCTCCTTTGGCCAGACCTTCCGTGTCACGCCCATCGAGCAGGTGCGCGCGATTGCGGCGGTGGTCAACGGCGGGTATCTTTTGCAGCCGTATGTTGTCAGCCAGGTTCTCGACAGCGAGGGAAACAGCGTCTACTCCAATGGCCGCACCGTTTTGCGCCAGGTCATCAGCGAGGAGACATCAAGCCTGATGCGCACGATGATGGAATACGTGGTCACCGACGGCACGGCAGGCTCTGCCAGAACGCCGGGCTACCGCGTGGGCGGCAAGACGGGTACGTCGGAAAAGATCGATACCTACGATGAAAACGGCAAGCCCGTGGAGGATAAGATCGTCTCGTTTATTGGCGTCGCGCCGATCAACGACCCGCAGTATGTGGTTCTGGTCGCGCTCGATACGCCAAACTATGTCGAGGGCACGAGCTATACGCCGCACAACCAGTATATTTCGGGCGGCCTCATGGCCGCGCCCACGGTGCGCGATGTGTTTCTGGATATTCTGCCGTATCTTGGAATTGAACCGGACTATACCGCCGATGATATCCGGGGCGTCAACATTACCCTTCCGGATGTGGTCGGCATGACGCAGGAAGAGGCCGGGGCGCTTCTGGCGGGCAAGTCCATCACCTACCGCACAGTCGGCCAGGGTGCGACGGTCAGCGACCAGCTGCCGGAGGCGGGCGCAGAGGTGCCGGGCAATTCCGAGATCATCCTCTACTTCGGCAATGCTGTCAAGAACGATGAGCAGGTGGAGGTGCCGGACTTTGTGGGCTACGGCGTGGCGGATGTGGAGTATCTGGCAAAGACGGCGGGGCTTTACATCCAGGCCAAGGGCACAGACCACCGCGATGAATATGTGACCGTCGCCTATCAGGACATGGAACCCGGAACGATGGTTGACAGAGGGACTACAATTACAGTAGAATTTACGACGGGCGGCGCTTCGGACTAAGCCGCCTGAGAAAATCCGCAGAACGAAAGGAGCATGGCGCATGAAGCTTGGCGCGCTTTTAAAGGGAATCGAGGTCAAAGAGGGCTTTTATGACCCTGCGATGGAGGTTACGGGCGTGAGCTATGACTCGCGCGAGACAAAGCCGGGCGAGCTGTTTGTCGCTGTGACGGGCTTTGCCGCCGATGGCCATCGGTTTATCCCCAAAGCTATCGAGCGCGGCGCGTCGGTCATTGTCTGTGAGCGGCGGCCAGAGGAGAATTGCCCGTATGTGATGGTCAGCTCCTGCCGCGCGGCGCTGGCAAGGCTGGGGGCAAACTGGTTTGGCCATCCGGCTGACCGGATGACGATGATCGGCGTAACTGGAACGAACGGAAAGACGACGATCACGTATCTTCTCAAGACAGTTCTGGAAAAGACGCTTGGGGCAAAGCTTGGCCTTATCGGCACGATTCAGAACATGGTGGGCGAGACGGTGCTTGAAACCGAGCGCACCACGCCGGAGTCCTTTGCGCTGCAAAGCCTCTTTTCTCAGATGGCAGACGCAGGCTGCACGCATGCGGTGATGGAGGTCTCGTCTCACGCGCTGGTGCTGCACCGGGCGGATGAAATTTTCTTTGCGGTCGGGATCTTCACGAATCTCACCGAAGACCATCTGGACTTCCACAGGACGATGGACGAATACTGCAAGGCCAAGGCCATGCTCTTTACAAGATGCCGCCATGGCGTTGTGAATCTGGATGACCCGTATGCCGGGGCAATCATGGAGGGCGCAACCTGCAAGCTTTTGACCTATGGCGTCAAAAACAGCGCCGCACAGCTCCGGGCAGAAAATGTTGAGCTGTTTGCAGACCATATTGCCTTTACCGCCTGCTATGAAGCCCAGCGCGCTGCGGTAACGCTGCCGATTCCGGGCGGGTTCAGCGTGTATAATGCGCTGGCCGTCATCGGCGCGGCGCTCGCGCTCGGGTTGGAGCTTTCGCAGATCGCGCAGGCGCTTTCCGGGGCGCAGGGCGTCAAGGGGCGCGTTGAGGTCGTGCCGACGCCGGGAAAGGATTATACCGTTCTGATCGACTACTCGCACACGCCGGACTCGCTGGAGAACGTGCTGAAAACTGTGCGCGGCTTCTGCAAGGGCAGAACCATTGCCGTCTTTGGCTGCGGCGGCGACCGCGACCCCTTCAAGCGCCCCATCATGGGAAAAATCGGTGCAGAGCTGTCTGACCTTGCGGTCGTGACCTCCGACAATCCCAGAACCGAAGACCCGATGGCAATCATCGAGCAGATCGTTGCGGGCATGCAGGAGAGCCATAATCCCTATGTTGTGATCGAAAACCGCGTCGAGGCCATCGGCTGGGCGATGGCGCACGCGCAGAAGGACGATGTGATCGTCCTGTGCGGCAAGGGGCATGAGACCTATCAGGAGGTGGGCCATGAAAAGCGGCATCTCGACGAGCGGGAGGTCGTTGCGGCCTGGCTGGAGAAGAACGTATGAAGGAACTGACATTAAAGCAGCTTGCAGACTGGTGCGGCGGAACGGTTGCGCCGGAATATGAAGAAATTTCTGTAACGGGCGCGGAATTTGACTCGCGCCAGATTCGCCGGGGCGACCTCTTTGTGGCGCTTCGCGGCGAGCGGGTCGACGGCTACGACTATATTCCCGCCGCCAAGGCGGCGGGCGCGGCGGCGGTTCTGACCGACCGCGAGAGCATGCTCCTGCCGTGCGTTCTGACCGCAGATCCCGTAAAGGCCTATGGCGATATTGCGGCGGCCTACCGCCGAAAGATGGGCGTCAAGGTCGTGGGTATCACGGGAAGCGTCGGCAAGACGACAACAAAGGAAATGACGGCGGGCGCGCTGGCGGCGGATTTTCGCACGGCGAAGACCGAGGGCAATCACAATAACCAGCTCGGCCTGCCGATGACGATTCTCCACATGCCGGACGACGCGCAGGTGCTTGTGCTTGAGATGGGCATGAACCACTTTGGCGAGATGGCCTATCTGAGCCAGATCGCGCAGCCGGATTTTGCCGTCATTACCAACATCGGAACGATGCACATCGAGCATCTTGGCAGCCGCGAGGGCATCTTGCAGGCAAAGCTTGAGATCATGAAGGGCGAAAATGCAGGTGGCGTCGGCATCTTTAACGGCGACGAGCCGCTTTTATGGAATGTACGCCACGCGGTCGGGCATAAGAAGTATTATTTTGGCATCGACAATCCGGACTGCGACGTGGTGGCAAGCCGGGTGCAGGAGCTGGATGACGGCATGCGCTTTCATGTCAGCGGCTTTGGCCATGAGTTTGAGATGTTTGTGCCGGTGCTTGGCCGCCACACGGTCTATAACGCGCTGGCGGCTGCAACGGTTGCGCTGCTGCTCGGCGTGAAGCCGGAGACGCTTCAGCATGCGCTTTCCGACTTTCAGAATACCGGCATGCGCCAGAAAATTTACGAGAAAAATGGCATGACGATCATTGAGGACTGCTATAACGCAGGCCCGGAGTCGACCGAGGCGGCGCTGGAGGTTCTGGCCAGCGTCAAAACGGGCGGGCGAAAAATTGCGGTGCTGGGCGACATGCTGGAGCTTGGCAACCGCTCAAGCGCCGAGCATTACCGCATTGGAAGGCTTGCAGCGCTGAAGGCAGACCTTCTATTCACCTACGGCGCGCATTCGGTGCGCACGGTTACGGGCGCGATCACGGGCGGCATGCGCCCGAAGGACGCGGAGCATTTCCAGACCCATGAGGAGCTGGCGCACATGCTCAAGGTGCGCGCGGCCGGGGGCGACGTGATTTTGTTCAAGGGCAGCCGCGGCATGAAGATGGAGCGGGTGCTGGAGCTGTTTGCGGGCGGGGAATAAGCCTGCCGCGCGGCGCGCCGCCGGAACAGAGAAAACCGAAATACAGACGAGAACGGAGGAATTTCTCATGCAGGCATTTGTTGTGGCCGGGTGCGCATTTGTGCTGGCCGTGATTTTTGGAAAGCTGCTCATCCCGGTGCTGCGCGCGCTCAAGGCCGGGCAGGCCATCCGCGAGGTCGGCCCCAGCTGGCACAACTCCAAGGCCGGTACGCCGACCATGGGCGGGCTGATGTTCATTGCGGCGGCGGCGCTCTGCACGGTTGCGGGCGGCTGGCGGAGCATGCTCCTTGGCAGCCGGACGCATCTTTATGTGCTGGCCTTTGCGCTGGTCTATGGGCTTATCGGCTTTCTGGATGATTTTATGAAGGTCAAATTCAAGCGCAACCTGGGGCTTACCGCCATTCAGAAGCTGGCGCTTCAGCTGGCGGTGGCGGGCGCGTATCTGGCGCTTTTAAGATGGAACGGAGATCTGACGTGCGACCTTTATCTCCCGTTTTTCAATGTCAGCTTTGAAATCCCGTGGCTTCTTTATCTTGTGTTTGCGATGTTTGTGATCGTCGGCTGCGTGAACGCGGTCAATCTCACCGACGGCATCGACGGTCTGGCCGCAAGCGTGACGATTCCGGTCATGGTCTTTTTTGCCGTGGCGGCGTGGATGTGGGAGAGAACGACGCTGGCGCTTTTGCCCGCGTCGCTGGCAGGAGGGCTGGCAGGCTTCCTCGTCTACAATTTCCACCCGGCAAAGGTCTTTATGGGCGACACCGGTTCTCTTTTCCTTGGCGGCATGGTCTGCGGGCTTGCCTTTGCGCTGGATATGCCGCTGATTCTGATTCTGGTGGGGCTTGTGTACATCATTGAGACACTTTCTGTCATCATGCAGGTGACCTATTTCAAGCTGACCCACGGCAAGCGCATTTTCCGTATGACGCCCATCCACCACCATTTTGAAATGGGCGGCTGGAGCGAGGTCAAGATCGTGTTTATCTTCGCGGGCGTAACGGTTTTGATGTGCGTGCTGGCCTGGCTCGGTGTGGCCGGGCGCTGAGGCGATTTTCAGAAAGGAGCTTCTTATGCCGAATGGCGCAAATGGCGCGTTTGTGAGCACGCAGGGCGAGCGGCTTGCAGTCCGCAGAAATAAAAACGGCAGCATCGTGACCGACGAGCGCGGCCTGCTTGACCTGCCGTTTCTGGTGCTGGTGGTGCTGCTTGTGACCATCGGGGTCATCATGGTTTTTTCCTCAAGCTATGCGCGCGCCTATTATAACGAAGGAAACTCCACCCATTATTTTGCCCGGCAGGCGATTTTCGCCGTGCTTGGCATCGGCGTGATGCTGTTTGTCTCGCGGGTGAACTATCAGCTCTGGCGAAGTGCGTCGTTTATTGTGATGGCGGGGACGATCTTCTTTCTGCTGCTCGTCCCGATTTTCGGCACGGAGGAGGGCGGCGCAAAGCGCTGGATCTGGATTGGCTTTACCTCCTTCCAGCCGTCGGAGATCGCAAAGGTCTCGGTCGTGATGAGCTTTGCAACGCTCATGTCGACCTATCGTGAGAAGATGCAGACCTTCCGCTACGGCGTTTTGCCGTTTGCGGTGATTCTGCTTGTCATCTGCGGGCTTGTTGCGCTGGAAAAGCATTTTTCCTGCATTCTGATTCTGCTTGCCATTGGCGCGTCAATGATGTTCCTTGGCGGAACGGAGCTGAAGTGGTTCGGCATCGGCGCGCTTGTGGTCGGCGCGTTCGCGGCCATTTATTTAAGCACCATGGGCTACGCCAGCGCCAGAGTCACGGCCTGGCGCGACCCGGCCTCAGACCCCTCCGGCGACGGATATCAGATTTTGCAGTCGCTCTATGCCATCGGCTCAGGCGGCCTCATGGGGCTTGGGCTTGGAAGAAGCCGGCAGAAATACCTCTATCTTCCCGAGGAGCATAACGACTATATTTTCCCGATTCTATGCGAGGAGCTGGGCTTTGTGGGCGCGATGGTGGTGCTGCTGCTTTTCATGCTGCTCATCCTTCGCGGCTACTGGATTGCCATGCACGCGCGCGACCGCTTTGGCGCGCTCATGGCGGCGGGTCTCACGACGCACCTTGCCTTGCAGGTGTTTTTGAACATCGGCGTTGTTACAAACTTTCTTCCGGCCACGGGCATTTCGCTGCCGTTTTTCTCCTATGGCGGCACGGCGCTTCTCATTCAGCTCTTTGAGGTCGGCATTATCCTGAGCATTTCCCGGCAGAACGATAACAAACTGCTTTGACGGAGGGGAAGATGAACATTGTCTTGACCTGCGGCGGCACGGGCGGGCATATTTACCCGGCGATCGCTGTGGCGCGGCTGTTTGAGCAGCGCCAGCCCGGCTGCAATCTTTTATTCATCGGCGCGGAGGACGGCATGGAAACAAAGCTCGTCCCGCGCGAGGGCTTCCGGCTTGAGACGCTGAAAATTTCAAATTTTCAGCGAAGCCTCACTCCGAAGGCCATTTGCCACAATGTAAAAACGCTTGTGAATCTTTCCGGCTCACAGCGGAAGGTGCGCCGGATTTTAAAGGAATTTCAGCCCGACCTCGTTCTTGGCACGGGCGGCTACGCCAGCTTTCCGGCGCTCCGCGAGGGGGCGCGGCTTGGCGTTGCAACGCTGGTGCATGAGTCAAACGCTGTGCCGGGGCTGACGACCAGAATGGTCGAGCGCCAGGTAGACAGAATCCTTGTCTCCTTTGAAGACAGCCGGAGCGCCTACCATGCGCCCGAAAGGGTCGTCGTCACGGGGACGCCGGTGCGCGAGGAATTTTTCTGGTCACACCGGCAGGCCGCACGCGAAAAGCTGGGTCTGGATGAAAGACCCTTCATCGTCTCATGCTGGGGAAGCCTTGGCGCGCGGGAGATGAACAAAAAAATCGCGGAATTTATGAAGTGCGAAATTGACGCGGGCGAGCCCTTTCAGCATCTGCATGCCACCGGCTCGTTCGGCTGGCGCTGGATGCCGGAGTTCGTCAAAGAGCAGGGCGTCGATCTTTCCGCGCACCCGTCGCTCTCGCTGCGCGAGTATATTTACGACATGCCGACTGCCATGGCGGCAGCCGACCTTATCATCTGCCGCGCGGGCGCGGCCACGATCAGCGAGGTCTGCGCAGGCGCTGTGCCGTGCATCATGGTGCCAAGCCCGAATGTGACAAACAACCATCAGGAAAAAAACGCGATGGTTTTGCAGCGGCGCGGTGCGGCGGTCGTTTTGCGCGAGGCGGCCTGCGATGGGCAGACGCTGTTTGCCGCCGCGCAGGAGATTCTGCAAGACCAGCAGCGCATGCAGGCCATGCGCAGGGCGGCGTCTGACCTCTCTGTGACAGACGCGGCGCAGAGAATCTACGACTGCGCGCTGGAAACGATCAAAGCGCGCGAGGGCTGCAAAAAGGGCTTTTAGCTGAGAGACGGCTGCGAACACTGCAATCCGCTTTTGCATAGGATGGGGCAAAACCCGGAAATGCGGAGGAATGCGGATGGAACAGCTGAAAATAACCGGCGGCGCGCCCCTTTCCGGCGCGCTCGCGATACATGGCGCAAAAAACAGTGTGCTGCCGATTCTGGCGGCGTGCTGTCTTTGCTCGTCTGCGTGTGTGCTGCATAACTGCCCGAAAATCGACGACGTTGAGACGGCGCTGGAGATCATCCGCGCGCTGGGCGGCGCGGCGCGCCGGGAGGGGAGCACGCTGCTCATTGACCCCACCGGCCTTCATGCGTGCTGCATCGAGCCGCGCCTTGCCGGGCGGATGCGCTCGTCTGTTTTGTTTCTTGGCGCGCTGCTTGCAAGAGCCGGGCGCGCCGAGCTGGCGCTTCCGGGCGGCTGCCCGCTGGGGAGCAGACCTGTCGATCTGCACGTGGCGGCGCTTCGGCGGCTTGGCGCGCAGATCGTGCAGACGCCGCGGCGCATTACGGCAGAGCTGCCGCACCAGAGGGATGCAGACATTTATCTCCCCCTTCCAAGCGTTGGGGCAACAGAAAATGTGCTTCTGGCCTGCGCGCGCGGGCAGAGCCTTGTGCGCCTTTCCGGCGCGGCGCGCGAGCCGGAGATCGAAGACCTCATTGGCTTTCTGCGCGCCTGCGGCGCAGATATCACGGGTGCGGGGACGGGGGAGCTTACCATTCGCGGCGTCAGGGCGCTCCACGGCGCGACCTATACCATTCTTCCCGACCGCATTGAGACGGCAAGCTATCTCTGCGCGCTGGCCGGGTGCGGCGGCGATGTGGAGCTGAGAAGGACGGATGCGCGCCTGCTTGCGCCGGTCATCGCCGCGCTGCGGCAGGCCGGATGCGAGATCACCGTCCGGCGCGATACGCTCCGCGCGGTGCGAAGTGCGCCGCTGCGCGCGCCAGGGCCGGTCGTGACCGCGCCCTATCCCGGCTTTCCAACCGACGCGCAGGCGGTTTTGATGGCCGCGCTTTTAAAGGCGCAGGGCCAGAGCGTGCTGCATGAGACGATTTTTGAGCGGCGCTTTTTGCATGTGCCGGAGCTGCAAAGCCTCGGTGCGGACATCTGTCTGGAGGGAAGCGTTGCGTTTGTGCGCGGGGTAGCGGCGCTTCATGGCGCGGCGCTGCATGCGTCTGATCTTCGCGGCGCGGCGGCGCTTGTGATCGCAGCCATGATGGCCGACGGCGAGAGCACGCTTACGGGGCTTCATCATCTGCGGCGCGGCTATGAAAATTTTGAACAAAACCTTAAAAATCTGGGCGCCAACATAAAAAGTGTAGATATTCCAGCGCCATTCGTGTATAATAACCCATGTGACTGACGCGCGCGGCGGAGCAGCTCCGGCGCGGCGCGCGATATATGCAGATGGATGCTGCCGCCTGGGCGCGGCAGAGGAGATACCGATATGAACCGAAACAAAACAAACCGCCGCGCCGCGCGCAGCGCTGCCCGGCGCAGCCAGGCTGGAAGCGGCATGGCCGGGAAGCTGGTCGTTATGGCCGCGATCGTCGCGGCGGTGGTCTTTGGCGTGGCGATCTTCTTTAAGGTTGGCCGCGTTGAGATTCAGGGCAATACGATTTATTCCGCCGAGCGCATCACAGAGGCCTCCGGGCTGGAGCTGGGCGAGAATCTTCTGATGGTCAATAAGGGCGCGGTCGCCGGGAATGTCAAGGCGGCGCTTCCATATGTCGACCAGGTGAGCGTGGGGCGCATCCTTCCGGACACGGTCGTGATCTCCGTCCGGGAGAGTCAGCAGGCTTTCTGCGCGCAGACGGATACCAATACGCTCTGGCTCATCAGCCCCTCCGGCAAGGCCCTTGAGCGCATCGACGCATCCTTGCAGGAGGATTATCCGCAGCTTGTCGGCGTGACGCTCAACAATCCCGCCGCAGGACAGACGGTGACGGCTGTCAACCAGACGGCGCTCGACGCGGCGCTGGCGCTGCTTTCCGCGCTCGACGGGACGGGGATTCTGGAGCATGCGGCGCAAATCAACGTGGAAAAGGAATACGACATCGTGCTGCAATATGATGACCGGTACGAGGTTCAGCTCGGAAGCGCAGAGCGCCTTGACTATAAGATTCAGTACCTGCAGGCGATTTTAGAGGAGCTGAGCGACTACCAGGCCGGTGTGATCGACCTCACATTGGCCGAGGCCAACCGCGCGAAGTTCCACCCCAGCGCAGATTAAACGTGGATTCGACAGAAATTCCTGCTTTTTTGCACGTTTTCTATTGACCGCGGCCGATTTTCGAGATAGAATAGACTGGATAAAATCTTGGAGTATGCAATGTACCAAAGGACACTGGTTTCTACATAGGAGGAAGACAAATGGCAGATGTAACAGAAAAGGTCGTTAAGATTAAAGTGATCGGCGTCGGCGGCGCCGGCAACAACGTTATCAACCGCATGATCGCGTCCGGTGTGCAGGGCGTGGATTTTGTCGCGATCAATACCGACAAGCAGGATCTCAATAAATCCAAGTGCAAAAATAAGATCCAGATCGGCGAAAAGCTGACCGGCGGCATGGGCGCGGGCTCCAAGCCCGAGATCGGCCAGAAGTCGGCAGAGGAATCCAAAAATGCCATCGCGCAGATTCTCGAAGATACCGATATGGTCTTCATCACCGCCGGTATGGGCGGCGGCACCGGCACAGGTGCAGCGCCGATCATTGCCCAGCTGGCGCACGACAAGGGTATTTTGACCGTTGGCGTCGTGACAAAGCCCTTCAAGTTTGAGGGCGCAAACCGGATGCGCCAGGCAGAGGGCGGCATTGCAAACCTCTCTGACAAGGTCGACTCGCTCATCATCATCCCCAACGACCGTCTGAAATTTGTCACCGACCAGAAGATCACCTTTGCCAACGCCTTCGGCATTGCAGACGATGTGCTCAAGCAGGCGGTCAGCTCCATCTCCGAGCTGGTTGCATACTCCGAGCATGTCATCATCAACCTCGACTTTGCAGACGTTTCGGCCATTATGAAGGACGCTGGCCACGCGCACATGGGCGTCGGCACAGCGACCGGCCGCGACAAGGCAGAGCAGGCCGCGATGGCGGCGGTCTCCAGCCCGCTGCTGGAAACCTCCATCAATGGCGCAACGGGCGTGCTCATCAACATCACCGGCTCTTCCGAGCTTGGTCTTGACGATGTGGAGACGGCGGCCAATATCGTCATGGAAGCGGCCAATCCCGACGCCAACATCATCTTCGGCGCAGCGTTCGACGATAAGCTTGAGGATGAGATGCGCGTGACGGTCATTGCCACCGGCTTTGAAGACAAGAAGAGCCAGCCGCAGCCGGCCACCAAAATTGGCGCATACTCCGCAGCCAGCGAAAAGGCCAAGAGCACAACCGTCGAAGACATCGACGACATCGATGAGATCTTCAAGATCTTCAATAAAGACTAAACGCTTCAGGGCGGCCGGATTCTCCGGCCGCCCTCAGTGTGTCAAAAAAGTATTTTTGCCACGCTGAGGCAGTTTTTCAAACTTCAAAAAAGTTTGAAAAACTGGTTGATTGAACGCGAAAG
>CAZXIW010000012.1:0-32978 GCA_964640905.1 uncultured Oscillospiraceae bacterium | reverse complement strand
GCTGGGAGCGCTTCCTTGGCGTTGGAGTCCTCTGTAAGATTGCGCCATCATCTGAAAAATGATAGAATATTTGGGATATTTCTCATAAAGGAGCATGGTTATGATTCGGATTTTACTCTCCACACGGTTGGGCGAAAAGCGTTGGACGCAAGCCGATCTTGCGCGCGCGACCGGAATTCGTCCCTCCACCATCAACGACTACTACCATGAGCTGGCATACAGAGTGAACCTGGAGCATCTTGATCTGATCTGCGAGGCGCTGGGCTGCGATCTCGATGAGCTGATCGTTCGTGTACCGAACAGCAAGCCGCGAGTCAAATCGAGAACCGGCGCAGAGCTGCATACCGGGCGCTGACATGTGCCCGAAAGGCGCAGACGCTTTATGCGTCTGCGCCTTTTTACAGCTCTGTTCCGTCTGGCATGGTGAAGATGATCTTCACTTTACAATCCAATGCGTTTGCCAGAGTTTCGATATCTTTTTCAGTGAAATTGCCGCGAGTCATTTTGTTTGACAGGTTCTGTCTGGTCTGTCCGGATGCTTCTGCCAGATTGCCCATCGTCACATTTTGACGTTTCATAATCAGACGAAGCTTTTCGGCAACGGATACGTCCACGCTACCCCCTCCTCTCACTTCCGACTATACACGATAAAATGTCATTTGTCAAAATATTTTTTGCAAAGTTCATGATTAAATGTAAAATGGTTGTTGGCAAACGACACGAATTAATGTATTATATACATGTAAGGCAGAGATACAAAACCTCTTACAAAAGGACGTGAGGAAATGAGCGACCGCCCCTAGCAAAGACGCCGCTCACTCCACCCGAAAAGGTGAGCCGGAAGCTTTACCCCGGCCACCTTGATTATAAACCAGCCAGGGCAGAAAAATCAAAGAAAAAGCAAACAGAAAATGCCCGGAAGCGCTCAGGTGTTCTTTTCCTTTTTACCCTTGAGAAGAATTTCGCTCAGGCCGACAAGCACCAGAAAGCCGCCGAAAAGCCGCCGCAAAAGCGCGGCCTCTACCTGCCCGGCCAGAAGCGCACCGGCGATGGCCGTGGCGCAGCCGGCGAGAGCCGCCGGGAGCGCGGCGCGCCAGACGATCTGGCGGTTTTTGACGTGGAAAAAGAGCGCACACAGCGCGGTCGGGAGAAAGTAGAGCAGATTGATGCCCTGTGCGGCGCGCTGCTCCAGGGATAAAACAGCCGTCAGCCAGAGCATGAGGATCGTGCCGCCGCCGATGCCCATGCCTGAGAGCACGCCGCAGACGAGTCCGGCGGCAGCCGATGTAAGAAAAGTTAACATAATATCAGGCGGATGCCTCCCAATAAAATCAGAGCGCCCAGCGCGATGTGCAAAACGCGGGCAGAGACCTTTTGAAACCAGAGCCCTGCGAGTACGCCGCCCGCCGCGCCGCCAAGAAGATATGGCACTGCGGCGTAAAAATCGAGCGCGCCCTGCCGGGCGTAGACCACGAGCGAGACGATGCTCATAGGCAGAATGATACTGATGGCAGAGGAAAAGGCGGCCTTATCCGGCAGCTTGAGAAGACAGATCAGCAGCGGCACGACGACCATGCCGCCGCCCGCGCCAAAAAAGCCGTTGATGAATCCGGCAAGTGCGCCGGTGAGCAGACATTTCCAGACGGGAATTTTTGATCGGTTCATAAAAAGCCTCCGCAGCAAGTATTTGCCGCGGAGGTTCGTTTTATTCGGCGCACAGAAGCTTTTGAACAATATAGCCTGCGATCATCATGCCCGCGCACGGCGGAACCCAGGAGACAGAGCCGGGCGTACTGCGCCGCTCAGGTGGCGTATCGTCCGGATATTGCGGTTTGCGGGGAAGCTCGGTGCTGCTCAGGACGGTGTGGTGCGTGATGCCGCGCAGGCGAAGCTCCCGCCGCATGACGCGCGCGAGCGGGCAGCCGGAGGTTTTGGAGAGATCGGTGATTACAAATTTTGATGGGTCCAGACGGTTGCCTGTGCCCATGGAGCTGATGATCGGGACGCCCCTTGTAAGGGCAGTTTCGATGAGATCGAGCTTGCTGGCGGTCGAGTCGATGCAGTCGGCAATAAAGTCAAAGGAGCGGGAGAAAAATTCTTCGCGCCGCTCCGGCTCATAAAAATCCGGAATCGTCTCCACACGGCAGGCAGGGTTGATGTCCCGGATGCGGGCGGCGGCCACGTCCGTCTTTTTCATGCCGAGCGTGGAGTGAAGGGCGACAAGCTGGCGGTTGAGATTTGTGAGGCTGACGGTATCAAAGTCAATGAGCGTGAGCGCGCCGACCCCGGCTCTTGCGAGGGCTTCGGCGGTGAAGCTGCCGACGCCGCCGACGCCGAAGACGGCCACATGCTTTTGCGCAAGCGTGTCGATGGCCTCGCCGCCAAGCAGCATTTTTGAGCGGTCAAATTGGGTTTCCATGTGCATCCTCCTGGTTCAGTCAGACAAATAGCAGCACGTTTTCGTGCGTCAAAAAGCCTCGCAGAGCTTCGCGCAATGTGCGCGAAAGAGAATCAAACATATTTTTTGCGGCGGCATGCGTGGCGAAAAATACTTTTCAGCCCGCAGTGAGTTTTGGCAGCTTTGATGCCAAAACTTTGCGCGGCAAGCGACGGGCAAAACGCTGTCAAAAACTCCGGAGGGGATTTTGACAGTCTAAAAAGGCCGCCATGCGGCGGCCTTTTTAAAATACGGAAATTTACTTGGTCACAAAGCGCATGCCGAAATCAGCCGTCTCATAGCTGGCGCTTTCGGTCGTGGCGGTCATCCACGCATTATAAGCGTCGCTGCGCTGGCTGCTTTCCACCAGATGGAGCTTGTAGTTCGAGCCGAAGCCGGAGAAGAACATGACATGGTAGCCGTAGCTGGTCTCCACGATGCCGGTGTCGCCGACCGCATGGTCTTCAAAGCACCAGTTTTCAAATTCCTCGACCATCTGACCCGGTGTGATGTCCTCATAGCGGGCAGACTCGGCAGAAGTGCCGTCTGCGTATGCAGCGTCGCCAATGGCGGCGAAGGCCTCTTCGGTGTGCTCACCGGCCTCATACTCGGCAAGAATGGCCTCAGCCTTTTCAAGCGCGGCGGCCTTCTCCTCCTCGTTTGTTGCGTCGGAGACAGAGACGAGGATGTGGCGGACGTTCGGCAGGCTGAAATCATGCGTGTTGCGCGAGAGGAAGATGGCTACGTAATATGTGCCGTCGGACTCGATGCAGGCCGCTTCGTTTTCTGTGCGGGCAGCGTCAAAGAGCCACTCGGAAAGCTCGGTGCCGGAGTAGGAGGCATCGGTCTGGAGTGTGTAGCTCTCATCCTCGTAGTATTCCTTGCTGGACTCAGGTGCATGCTCGTAGGCAGCGTCGATGAAGGCGTCTTCGCCGTCCTGCGCGGCAGCGTACATTTCGTCGGCTGCGGTCTTCTTCAGCTCGGCGAGCTTGTCGGCGTCTTCTTCCTCAAACAGAGAATCGGAGACGGTGAACAGGCGGTAGGTCACAGTGTCAAATGCGTTGGGGTCTTCTGCGTAGGCGGCAGTCAGCTCGTCATCGGTGTAAACGGGCTGGTTGTAGACCTCGCTGGAGTAGGTGCTGGCCAGAGTCGAAATGCGCAAAAATTCGCGGAAGTTCTTCTCGTTGCAGCCAGTGCCATAGAGGGCGGAGAGATAGCCGTTTACGCTGGAGTGGCCATAATAGCTGGCGTAAAGGGAAAGATTCTCGATGGTTGCGTCGATGCTGGCCAGGTCATCTTCGGAAAGCGCCGCGCCGTTGGCAACGGCTTCGTCATAGATGGCATAGGTCGCGGCGGCGGTGGTCAGACCCTGCTCAATGAAGGAATCTGCCCAGGTGATCCCGGCTTCTTCATCATAATACTGCTCGTCGAGCGGGGTGTTGGGGTCAAGAATATAGCTGAGCATGTCGCCGTAGTTTTCGCTCATGGAGTTGTAGGCTTC
Source organism: uncultured Oscillospiraceae bacterium (assembly GCA_964640905.1). Lineage (GTDB taxonomy): Bacteria > Bacillota > Clostridia > Oscillospirales > Oscillospiraceae > CAG-170. The sequence continues at coordinate 29,040 of CAZXIW010000012.1, read as the reverse complement.
TTTATAGAAGTAGTTTACCATGGCGGGGGAAAGCTTGTGTGTGCCGATGGTTGCGGCGGTGGTGTGGGCGGCAAAATAACCGCTGGTCAGCATGGAGAAAAAGGTAACAACAGCAATCACCAGTACAAGGCAGACAATGCCGATGGTCCATTTCAAGCCCTTGCTCATGCCCGCTTTGGCGGGCGCGGCGGAGACTTCGGCGGAAGCGGCCTGCTCCCGACGCTTGTTCTTTTCGCGCGATGCGCTCATTCAGGATCATTCCTCTCGTGTGTTCTGAGTTTTCGCCCGCAGGCGATACATCCCGTATTATACAGAAAAAGCGGCGCAGTTGCAAGCTTTTCTTTTTTATTTTCAAAAAATTCAAAAACCTGTGGAAAACGAAACCTTTTTCGTGTGTCGCGCTGGAAAAAGAAAACACGCGCCGGGGTGCGGCGGGCGCTGGCGGCGCTTCGTTTGCAAAAAAACGCGCCCGCGCAGGGCTGCGCGGGCGCGGATGCCTGTGGGAGTATGATAATGTGCGAAAAGGGAATATAGATATCCCCGCGAAGGCCGTGCGACTCCAATTATAACCTGCACGAAAGGGCAGGTGGGTTGCCTCTCCGGTGCGTCTCTGCTTCCAACGTCCACCACCGGTCAAAGCCGTGGGCGGGAGGCCTGCAATCAGCACAGGAAGTCTCAAGCATCCCCTGAATATAATGTGGGTTTAAGTGGAGCCGTCACGAACCCCGCAGGGACTCATGACAAATATAAATCTGGCGGGCGCGGTTATTCCGCGCTCTGCTCTTCCTCGTACATCAGATCCATCAGCGCGTTATAGACAGCCTCCAGCTCGTCGTCATCGTCGATGGTAATGAGCAGCTCCTCGCCGTTTTCTTCAACGGCCTTGAGGATGCTGACCTCCAGCTCGGCCTCTTCGTCTTCAGCGTCTGCCTCGGCGGGGACAAGGGCGAGATATTTGCTGCCTTCGTATTCCAGCTCTGCCAGAACCTCCAGCTCGTATTCCTTGCCGTCTTCGTCGGTGATGGAGATAAAATCGCTGCCGTATTCTTCGCTCATAGGTGCATCCTCCGCATGATTTGTTCCTGCTCTCTATTTTAACGGCAGACGCGCGTAAAATCAAGAGGAAATTGTGCAATCCGGAAGAAAGTATGAAAGTGCAGGCCGCTCAGGAGCAAAAATCCTCCAGCGCCCGCGAAAGCGCCGCGCGGCCATGCAGATGAAGCCCGGTCTGCAGCAAAAGTCTGTCCTGCGCGCCAAGGGTCTGGTCTGCGCAGACGCCGGTGTCGACCCATGCGCCGGTGTGTGCTTCCTGATAGCAGATGTGCCCACCGCGGATGGCAAGCTTATAGTCCGCCGCCCCGGCCGCGCCGGTGAGCTGCGCGCAAAGCGCACACAGAAGAAGCAGCTGCCGTATTCCTTTCATCCATCTCCCGCCTTTCAGAAATCAGTATTTCCGATTTTTCAGGCGGCATGCAGACAAATTGACGGGGCAAAGAAAAAAGAAGGATGATATTCACATTTTATTCCCAAAATAATTGACACGTATGATATAATGTACCGATGGAAATTGCGCCCGCGCTTCTTTGGAGTGAATGCGCTGGCAAGGGCGTTTGCAATAGACGGAGGATAAGCATGGGAACTGATGGACATGAAAACGCGCCGGGACTGGCGCGGCGTATTTTCGGCGCGCTGGGCAAGGTGCTTGGCACGGCATTTCTGGTGCTGTTTTTAACGACGCTGATTTTTGCGTGCCTGTTTGCCTTATATGTAAAAAATGATCTTTCCGCGCAGGTCGACTCGATCGACGGCTTTACGCTCGACCAGACCTCAGTCATCTATTATGAAGACCCGCAGACCGGCGAGGAGGTCGTGCTGCGAAAGCTCTATGGCGGGGCAAACCGCACGTGGGTGGAGTATCAGGACATTCCGAAGAACCTCATCCACGCCTGCATCGCCATTGAGGACAAGCGCTTTGAAGACCATCAGGGCGTGGACTGGTTCACGACGATGAAGGCCTGCGTCAAGATGTTCCTTGGCAAGGGCGAGGCCGGCGGCTCAACGATCACACAGCAGCTGGTCAAAAACATCACGGGGCGCAGAGACGTGACCGTGCGGCGAAAGCTCGTGGAAATTTTCAGTGCGCTGGAGCTTGAAAAGCGCTATACCAAAACGCAGATCATGGAGCTGTATCTGAATGTCATCGCGCTGGGCGAAAACTGCGAGGGCGTGCAGTCTGCCTCGCAGGTCTATTTTGGCAAGAGCGTAAGTGAGCTTGACCTTGCCGAGTGCGCCGCGCTCATCGGCATCACCAACAATCCCTCGATCTACGACCCCTATATTAACCCCGAAAAGAACAAGGAGCGGCAGGAGATCATCCTTGCCCAGATGCTGGAGCAGAAGTATATCACGCAGGAGCAGTACGACACGGCCATGGCCGAGGAGCTGGAGTTCCACAGAGCCAGCGCCGACGATGACGAGGGCGGAGACTATTATTCCTACTTTGAAGACCAGGTCATCAACGACGTTGTGCGCGATCTTTGCGGGAAGACCGGCTATGAAGAGACCATCGTCCGCAAGATGCTCATGACGGGCGGCTACAAAATCTACTCGACGATGAACCCCGACGTGCAGAAGGCCGTGGAGGATGTCTATCAGAAGCTTGAAAACATTCCCGCCACCGCAAGCTCACAGCAGCTGCAATCGGGCATTGTCGTGATCGACAATAAAACAGGCGACGTTGTGGCGGTCGCCGGCGGCGTGGGCGAAAAAGAGGGAAGCCTTGTCTTAAACCGCGCCACGCAGAGCTATCTTTCGCCAGGCTCGACGATCAAGCCGGTGTCTGTTTATGCGCCTGCTATTGAGCTGGGGCTTGTGACCCCGGCGGCGGTGATGGACGATACGCCGTATTCCTTTACAGACCAGAGCCACTGGCCGAAAAACTCAGACTCGGTCTACCGCGGGCTCATGTCCATCCGCGAGGCGGTGGAGCTGTCGGTCAACACCATCCCTGTCAAGCTCGTTGCGCAGATGACGCCGGAGTACTGCTTTGAGTTTGCAAAGGAGAAGCTGGGGCTAAGCACGCTTGTCGCGTCGTATGTCAACGCCGCAGGCGATACCTTCTCGGATATCGATCTTGCGCCGCTTGCCATGGGCGGGCTTACCAGGGGCGTGACGGTCAAGGCCATGGCAGAGGCCTACGCAGCCTTTGCAAACGAGGGCGTTTACCGCACGGCAAGGACGTATACGAAGGTCGTTGATGCCGATGGGCGCGTGGTGCTCGACAATACGCAAAGCTCCCACGTTGCCATGAAGGATATGACCGCGTGGTATATTACCGATATGCTGCAAAGCACCGTCGAGCGCGGCACGGGCATGGCCGCGCAGATTGAAAATATGACCGTCGCCGGAAAGACCGGCACGACGACCAGCGATTTTGACCGCTGGTTTGCGGGCTATACGCCGTATTACACGGGCGTTGTCTGGTGCGGCTACGATGACCCGGAGGAGATCGTTCTGACCGATTCGACCGCCAACCCGGCGACCGTCCTCTGGCAGAAGGTCATGGCGCAGGTGCATGAGGGGCTTGCAAACCGGCAGTTTAACCGGCCTACAAATGTTGTAGAATGCACGATCTGCCAGGACAGCGGCCTTCTTGTGACCGACGCCTGCCGCGCCGACCCGCGCGGAAGCCGCGCAGTTACGGCCTATCTGAGCCTTTACGATGTGCCGACGGGAAACTGCGATGTCCATAAGGAGGCAGAAATCTGCGGCGCGTCGGGGCATGTGGTCAACGAATACTGCAAGCAGGTAGACGGCAACACGACCGGGACAGTCGGCCTTCTGGATGTGGCGCGTGCGTTCCCGGTGCGCGGCATCACGGTGCTCGACCAGGCCTACGCCATGCCGAACGATTCGATTCCGGCCGGATACTACCCGGCGCTGAGCCCGGATGTGGACGCGATCAACGTTGAATGCTATATCCACACCAGAGACGACCTTCCTGAGCCGGAGGTGCCGGAGGAGGAGCTGGAGCAGAGCACAAGCGCCGAGCGCATCTCGCAGGCGCTGGAAAGCATCCTCGGCGGCAGCGGGGATGATAACGACTGAATGCAGGAGAAAAACTATGTGGCTTTCTGAGGATTGGAAGGACTATGAGGTCATCGATACCGCAAGCGGCGAAAAGCTTGAGCGCTGGGGAAAATATATTCTGGTGCGCCCGGACCCGCAGGTGATCTGGGCAACGCCGAAGCAGCACCCGCTTTGGAGAAAATATGACGCGCGCTACAGCCGCTCGAATACCGGCGGCGGCAAGTGGTCAAATCTGCATCTTCCGCAGCAGTGGCAGGTGCGCTATAAGGAGCTTGTGTTCAACGTCAAGCCCATGAACTTCAAGCACACCGGCGTTTTCCCGGAGCAGGCGGCAAACTGGGACTTTGCGATGGAGAAAATCCGCCGGGCGGGAAGACCCATCAGCGTTCTGAACCTCTTTGCCTACACCGGCGGCGCGACGATCGCCTGCGCAAAGGCGGGCGCGAGCGTGTGCCATGTAGACGCGGCAAAGGGCATGGTGGCCTGGGCGAAGGAGAATGCAAAAGCATCGGGGCTGGAAGACAAGCCCATCCGCTGGATCGTCGATGACTGCGCAAAATTTGTTGAGCGCGAGATCCGCCGGGGCAGACGATACGACGCCATCATCATGGACCCGCCAAGCTACGGGCGCGGCCCTTCGGGCGAGATCTGGAAGCTGGAAGAGAACCTCTATCCCTTTGTAGAGCTGACAAGCCAGGTTCTGAGCGATGACCCGCTTTTTGTAATTATCAACTCCTACACCACGGGGCTTGCGCCTTCGGTGCTGGGATACATTCTTGACACCCTTGTGTCGAAAAAATACGGCGGGCGGACGCAGTGCGATGAGCTGGGGCTGCCGGTAACAAACACCGGCCTGGCGCTTCCGTGCGGCAGCACCGGCAGATGGACGAAGGATTGAGCAGATGGCAAAGGCAATTGAAATTGACAATCTCAGCTATGCCTACCCGGATGAGCAGACCGGCGAGCACCATGTGTTCGCGGGGCTGAATGTGACGATCGAGCAGGGGAGCTTTGTGGCCGTGCTCGGCCACAATGGCTGCGGCAAGTCGACGCTTGCCAAGCACCTGAACGCGATTTTGCTCCCCGAGGGCGGCAGTGTGCTGGTCTATGGCATGGATACCCGGCAGGACGAGCAGCTGCTTGCCATCCGGCAGGCGGTCGGCATGGTGTTTCAGAACCCGGATAATCAGATCGTCTCAAACGTTGTGGAAGAAGACGTCGCCTTTGCGCCGGAAAATCTGGGCGTTGCGAGCAGCGAAATCCAAAAGCGCGTGGACGATGCGCTGGAAGCGGTCGGCATGCTGGGGTATAAAAAGCATGCGCCGCACCTGCTTTCCGGCGGGCAGAAGCAGCGCGTGGCCATCGCGGGCGTGCTGGCGATGGCGCCAAGGGCCATCGTGCTCGACGAGCCGACGGCAATGCTCGACCCGCAGGGGCGGCAGGAGGTCATCTCCATTGTGGAAAAGCTCAGCCGGGAGAAGGGCATTACGGTGATTCTCATCACGCACCACATGGACGAGGCGGCGGCAGCTGACCGCGTGATCGCCATGTCAGAGGGGCAGATCATTGCCGACGGCACACCAAAAGAGGTTTTTACGCAGGTCGGGCTTCTCAAAAGCGTCGGCCTCAGCGTTCCGCAGACCACGCAGCTGCTCAGCAGCCTCAGAGAAGACGGCGTGCCGCTGCCGCTGGACGCACTGAGTGTGGAAGCGTGCGCGCAGGCGCTGTATGAAGAGATCTCCCGCGCGAATGCTTAAATTCGGAGGAATGGAAACTTGGAGCCTGTATTAGAGATCAAAAACGTGTCGCATATTTACGGCGCGGATACCCCCTTTGAGCATGCAGCGCTGGATGATGTGAGCCTGCGCCTGTGGCGCGGTGAGTTTGTTGGCCTCATCGGCCACACCGGCTCTGGAAAGTCTACGCTGATTCAGCATATGAACGGGCTTTTGAAGCCCACGGCCGGGCAGGTGCTCTTTGAAGGAAAGGACGTCTGGTCAGATGTGAAGCTCACGCGGCAGCTTCGCTTTCGGGTCGGGCTGGTGTTTCAGTATCCGGAGTATCAGCTCTTTGAGGAGACGGTCTTTCAGGATATTGCCTTCGGGCCGAAGAACATGGGGCTTTCAGACGGGGAGATTCGCGCGCGCGTGGAGCGGGCGGCGGGCTTTGTCGGCATTTCGCAGGAGGAGCTGCAAAAGTCGCCCTTCGAGCTTTCCGGCGGCCAGAAGCGCAGAGCGGCCATCGCAGGTGTGATCGCGATGGAGCCGGATGTGCTGATTCTCGACGAGCCGACGGCGGGGCTTGACCCCGTGGGGCGCGAGAGTGTTCTGGAAAATATCCGCGCGTATCAGCGTGAGCTTGGCGCAACGGTCATTATGGTGAGCCACTCGATGGAGGAGATCGCCTCCAATGTCGACCGGCTTCTGGTGATGAACGATTCGCACCTTGTTATGGATGACACACCGGCGGGCGTGTTTGCCCGGCCGGAGGAGCTGGTAAACATGGGGCTTGCCGTGCCGAAGGTGACGCAGGTGCTTCTTCGCCTGCGGGAGCTTGGCGTGCCGGTCTCGGCCTCGGCCTTTACCGTTGAGCAGGCCAAGGCAGCGCTTGCACCTTTTTTGAAGGGAGGGAAAAGCGCATGCTGAAGGATGTAACGCTCGGCCAGTATTTTCCGGGTGAGACCGCCGTCCACAGGCTCGACCCCAGAACCAAGCTGGTTCTGGTCGTGGTGTATATTGTGGCGCTGTTTCTGGTGAAGGGCTTTTTGGGCTATGCGCTGATGGCGGGATTTTTGCTGGCGGTCATCCGCGTGTCCAAAATTCCCCTGAAGGTCATTTTAAAAAGTCTCAAGCCGCTGCTTCTGATCATCGTGCTGACGGCGGTTTTGAACCTGTTCTACGGGCAGGGTGAGCCGCTGCTGCGCTTCTGGATTTTCAGAGTCACAAAGCAGGGCATCTTCAACGCCATCTTTATGGTTCTGCGCATTGCGCTTCTGGTGGCGGGCACATTCATGCTGACCTACACCACAAGCCCCATCGCGCTGACAGACGGCCTTGAGAGTCTGCTCAGCCCCTTAAAAAAGGTCGGTGCGCCGGTGCATGAGCTTTCGATGATGATGTGCATTGCGCTCCGCTTTATCCCAACGCTCATTGAAGAAACCGACAAGATCATCTCCGCGCAGAAGGCAAGGGGCGCAGACTTTGAGTCCGGTAACCTCATCTCGCGGGCAAAGGCGCTCATTCCCATTCTTGTGCCGCTTTTCATCTCGGCCTTCCGCCGGGCAGACGAGCTGGCCACGGCGATGGAGTGCCGCTGCTATCATGGCGGCGACGGAAGAACGCGGCTTCATGAGCTTTGCTACGCGCGGCGCGATGTGATGGCATACTGCCTTGGCGCGCTGATGCTCGCGGGCGTGCTCGTATTGCGGCGCTTTGGCCTGTAAGGCGCAGTGCTGCGCGAGCGATCAAATACTTGCCGGAATTTCCCGGCAGACAGGAAGAAGCGTATGAGAAACATTGCCCTGACGCTCCGCTATCTCGGCACAGCCTACCACGGCTGGCAGGTACAGAAAAATGATATTACCGTCGGCCAGACGCTGGAAAAGGCGGCGGCGATGGTCGTAGGTCATAAGGTTCACATTACCGGCTGCGGCCGGACGGACGCAGGCGTCCATGCCAAGGTCTATGTGGCAAATTTCAGAACGGACGCGCGCATTCCCGTCGACCGCATCCCGTATGCCCTCAACACACATCTGCCGGGGGACATCGTGGTGACGGGCGCGATGGAGGTACACGACGGCTTTAACGCCATCGGCTCGTGCGTCAAAAAGGAATATACGTATCTGATCTATAATTCTCCGATCAAGGACCCGTTTTATGTAAACCGGGCGTGGTTTTATCCCAAGCACCTCGACGAGACCATCATGCAGCGCGCAGCGCAGCAGTTTGTCGGGACGCATGATTTTGCGGCCGTCCGCTCGGTGGGCACGGAGGTCAAATCGACCGTGCGCACAGTCTACCATTATGAGGTCGCGCGCGACGGAGACCTCATTTCCCTTCGCGTCTGCGCCAACGGCTTTTTATACAACATGGCGCGCGCCATGGCGGGGACGGTCGTCTACGCGGCAGAAGGAAAATTCCGCCCGGAAGAGGTCGCAGACATTCTCGCCCGCGGCGACCGCAAGGCCGCCGGGCCGACCGTCCCGCCCGGGGGGCTCTATATGACCCAGCTGTGGTATGACGATGGAAAGGCTGTGTTCCATGTCGGATAATGTATCAAGGCTTGCCCCGCGCCCCGGGCGCAGGGTCTGGAAACGGATCGTCGCTTTTGCGCTGGTCTTTCTGCTGGCGGCTGCGGCAGCCGGGCTTTACGCATTTCGCGACCGGCTGAATCTTGACGCGGCGCGGCGCTTTGTGCGCTATCTCAATGTGCGCGCGGATGCATCAGGCGGCGGCTTTACCTTTGACTCACACAATGCAAACCAGTACGCCAGCATGCAGGGCGGGCTGGCTGTGGCGGCGGTTTCGGGGCTGAGCGTGTATGACGCAGAGGGGGAGGAGACCGGCTTTGCGCAGGCAAAGCTGGAAACGCCCGCACTGCGGATGGGAGGAAAGCTGGCGCTGGCGTTCGATGTTGGCGGGACGCGGCTGCTTGCGCTATCGGATACCGGCGAGGTGCGGCTTGATATCACGACCCCGCGCCCGATTTTTGACGCAGACGCGGCAGAAGACGGCGCGCTCTGCTATGCGGCCGCAGAGTCCGGCTATAAGACCGTGCTCTATGCCTATGACGCGCAGCAGACGCTGATCTACCGCTGGCTTTCGAGCAGCCAGTATCTGCCCCTGTGCGCGGTCTCGCCCGGGGCGGGATATCTCGCGGCGATCTCGCCCGGGCAGCAGAGCGGAATGTTTGCCTCCGAGCTTCATATTTTCAACACGGCCTCCGATGACGCGCCGCGCACGGCCTCGCTTGGCACAGAGCTGGTCTATGATCTGGACTTTGCAGACGATGCGCTTTTGTGCGTCGTGGGCGAGACGAAGGCGCAGTGGGTCGGGCTGGACGGAATCGTCCAGGCCAGCTACAGCTATGACGGCGAATATCTCAGTGACTTTGATTTTGGCGGCGACGGATTTCTGTCGCTGATCGTGAATATGTATAAGGCGGGCAATCATTGCAGAGTTGTGAGCGTGGATGAGACGGGCACAGAGCTTGGCAGCGTGGCGTTCGATGAGCAGATTCTTGATTTTTCGGCGGCGGGCGGCTATCTTGCCGTCCTGACAGCCGAGAAGCTCACCATCTATGACAGCGCCATGAAGCCTTATTTTGAGCGCACCAACACAAAGAGCGCGACGAACGTCATCATGCGCGCAGACGGCTCGGCGATCCTGCTTGGCGGCGGGCGCGGCGAGACGGTGCTCCCATAGGCTGAAAAAAGCGCCGGTTTTTGGCGTCTGGAATTGCGCGTGCTTTCGTGATATACTTCTATGGAAGAAGAATGCGACCCGCAAGGCAAGGAGAGGGTAGTATGAAACCAACTTTATGTTCCAAATGTAAAAAGAATATGGCCGTGGTCTTTATCACAAAGATCGAAAACGGCGAGACGCAGAACGAGGGCTTCTGCCTCAAGTGCGCGCGTGGCCTTGGCATCAAGCCGGTAGACGATATGATCAGCCGCATGGGGCTTTCAGACGAAGATCTTGACAATCTCAGCGGCGAGATGATGCAGACCATGAACGGCCTTGGCGGTATGCTTGCACCGCAGAGCGAGGACGCGGGCGGGGAGGCCGACGAGGATGATGACAATGCCTCGCAGACGGCGACCTTCCCGTTTTTAAACAAGCTCTTTGGAAACGCAGGCGAGAACCATCCGGAGCCGCCCGCGCCGCAGAAGGAAGAGCCAAAGCCGCCGCGCGGCGAGAAGGCCGGGCCGAAGACGCCAAAGCATAAATTTCTGGACACCTATTGCCAGAATCTGACGCAGAAGGCGCGCAATGGCGGCCTCGACCGCATCGTTGGCCGCGACGTGGAAACCGAGCGCGTGATTCAGATTCTGAACCGCCGGCAGAAGAATAACCCCTGCCTCATCGGCGAGCCGGGCGTCGGCAAGACGGCGATTGCCGAGGGGCTTGCGCAGCGGATCGTGGATAAAAGCGTTCCCTATAAGCTCCAGAGCAAAGAGGTCTATCTGATGGATCTGACGGCGCTCGTGGCAGGCACGCAGTTCAGAGGCCAGTTTGAAAGCCGCATGAAGAGCCTCATCGACGAGGTCAAAAAGCTCGGCAACATCATCCTCGTCATCGACGAGGTGCATAACCTGGTCGGCGCGGGTGACGCAGAGGGCTCGATGAACGCGGCCAATATCCTAAAGCCCGCCCTCTCGCGCGGCGAGATTCAGGTCATCGGCGCGACGACCTTCAATGAGTACCGCAAGTATATTGAAAAGGACTCCGCGCTGGAGCGTCGCTTCCAGCCCGTGAGCGTGAATGAGCCGACGATCGAGGAGGCCGTCTGCATTCTGCGCGGCATCGCGCACTATTATGAAGACTTCCACGGCGTTGTCATTCCGCCGGAAATCGCGCGGCAGGCCGTCATTCTCTCTGAGCGCTATATCACAGACCGTTTCCTGCCTGACAAGGCCATCGACCTCATCGACGAGGCCTGCTCGGATGTGAACCTCAAAAACCAATCGATCGGCAAGCTCGAGGCGCTTCGCAAGGAGCGGGCGGACTATGAGCTGGAGCTGAACCTGCTCATGGAAAACCCCGAAAAGCAGGAGGCAGACTTTGCCCGCATGGCAGAGCTTCGCAGCCGCAATTTGCAGCTTGAGAAGGAAATTGCCATTTTGGAGGAAGAGCCGAAGCCTGTCCTGACGATGGAAAATCTCGCGCGCATCATTGAGCTTTGGACAAAGATTCCGGCCAGCAAAATCCGTGCGCAGGAATATGAGCAGCTGGAAACGCTGGATACCCGCCTCAAGGCGCACATTGTCGGCCAGGACGAGGCGATTGCCGCCGTGACGGCTGCCATCCGCAGAAACCGCGTGGGCATCTCGCCCAAGAAGCGGCCGGTGTCGTTTATCTTCGTCGGCTCGACGGGCGTTGGCAAGACGGAGCTTGTGAAGGTTCTGGCCAATGAGATGTTTGAGTCGGTGGACGCGCTCATCCGGCTCGATATGTCGGAGTATATGGAAAAGCACTCGGTCTCCAAGCTCATCGGCTCGCCGCCCGGCTATGTCGGCTACGACGAGGCGGGGCAGCTGACTGAGAAGATCAGAAGGCGGCCTTATGCGGTCATCCTCTTTGATGAGCTTGAAAAGGCGCACCCGGACGTTGTCAATATCCTGCTTCAGATTCTCGACGATGGCCGCATCACAGACGCGCAGGGGCGGGTCGTGAATTTTGAAAACACGATCATTGTCATGACCTCCAACGCAGGCTCTGACCGAAAGGACGGCGCGGTCGGCTTTGGAAAGAGCGTCTCGCAGCAGTCGCAGGAGAAGGCTGTCAAGGCGCTGGGAGAATTCCTCCGGCCGGAGTTTTTAAACCGCGTCGACGAGGTGATCTCCTTTAACCGTCTGACAGAGGAAAACTTCCGCGCCATCGCGGCCTTGATGCTGGAGGAGCTGAAGGCGGCGCTATCCGAGCGCGGCGTCGACTTTTCCTGGGATGCGCGGGTTCTCGATGCGCTGGTCAGGAAGTCCTACTCTGTGACCTACGGCGCGCGAAATCTGCGCCGGACGATTCAGAAGGAGCTGGAAGACCCCATCGCGCAGAAAATTATCGAGAGCTTTGTAAGCCCCATCCACGCGCTCTATGCCTCGGCAGACGACGAAGGCCAGTTTACCGTGCGCGGAGAATAGGAGAACAGAGAATAGCCCAAAGCGCCAGACCGGCTTGGCCGGTCTGGCGCTTATGCATTTTATGTCGGATGGCGCAGGCGGGCGGGGCGGATTTTGTGGAAAAGCTGAAAAATATATGAAGCGCTAAAAAAATATTGTATTTTTTGACAGGTTATGCTATACTCAACTTATATAAATTCGAGACTGTCGAAATTTTGGCCTCTGGCGCAGGTGCAGCGCCGGGCGGCCTTCGGCAGGAGCATCATAATAAGGAGGGCAATGGCTTGGGTGAATTGCTGCGCATGGAGCATATCAGCAAACGCTTCGGTGACTTTTACGCCAACAAGGATATCAGCTTGACGGTCAACCGCGGTGAGGTGCTGACGCTGCTCGGCGAAAACGGAGCGGGAAAATCGACGCTTATGAACATTCTCATCGGCCTGTATCAGCCGACCGAGGGAAAAATTTTTCTCGAAGGCAAGCAGGTGCGCATCGAGTCGCCGAGCCAGGCCGTCAAGCTCGGCATCGGCATGGTACACCAGCACTTTATGCTGGTCGAGGCCATGACGGTCTTTGACAACATCATTCTTGGCGACAAGCATGCAAAGGGGCTTTTTATCGACCGTGCGGCGCGCCGCCGTGAGATCGAGGAGCTGAGCCGGAAATACGGGCTGGATGTGCAGCTCGACAGGCTCATTACAGAAATCTCCGTCGGCGAGCAGCAGAGAACGGAAATTCTCAAGGCACTCTATCATGGCGCAGAGCTTCTGATTCTCGATGAGCCGTCTGCCGCGCTGACAGACCTTGAGGTCGAGGGCCTGTTTGCAATCATGAAAAAGCTGGTGAGCGAGGGCAAGAGCATCATCTTCATCAGCCACAAGATGCGCGAGGTGCTCCACATCTCCGACCGCATTACCGTCCTTCGTCTGGGCGAGGTCATCGGGACGGTCGACCGCGCCGATACCGACGGGCAGAAGCTTGCCAGTATGATGATCGGCAAGGAGCTGAGCGTTTCGCAGTATGAAAAGCGCGACCAGTCCGGCGAGGAAGTCGTCGCAGAGCTTCGCGCAGTCGACTATAACAAGCAGAGCAAGCACAGCGGCCTGAGTGAGATGTCGCTCAAGGTTCACAAGGGCGAGATCGTTGGCGTCGCAGGCGTCGACGGCAACGGCCAGACCCAGCTGGCGCAGCTTATTACCGGCGTCATTGCCCCGCAGGAGGGCGAGGTCTGGATCAAGGGCGGCCGCGTCGCGGCCTTCGACCCGAACGGCTTTATTGAGTTCGGCGTCAGCCACGTGCCGGAGGACCGCAATTTGCAGGGTCTCGTCGGTGATATGTCCATCGCGGAAAATCTGGTCATCAAAAACGCGGACTCGCCCGCCTTCAGCCGGGGCAAGGGGCTGCTTTTAAACAAGCGCGCCATCAACACCTACGCGCAGAGCATGGCTGAAAAATACGACATCCGCTGCACCTCCGTTGCGCAGAGCGTCCGCTCGCTCTCCGGCGGCAACCAGCAGAAGGTCATCCTCGCGCGCGAGCTGGAGAGTGAGCCGGCGCTTCTGATCTCGGCGCACCCGACGCGCGGGCTTGACATCGGCGCGACGAGCTTTGTGCATGAGCAGATGATCGCCGCGCGTGAGCGGGGCGTTGGCATTTTGCTCATCAGCGCGGATTTTGACGAAATTCTGGAGATGTCCGACCGGATCGTTGTCTGCTTTGAGGGCAGGATCATGGGCGAGTTCTCCGGCAAGAATCCGCCGATTGAGGAAATCAGTCTTGCTATGACCGGTAAGTGAGAGGGGGAAGCGGGAATATGGAGAAAATCAGAAAATCGCTCGGCGCGTTCGTCGTGCCGCTGCTGTCTATTCTTCTGGCGTTTATCATTGGCGGCATCATCATGGCGGCGCTTGGCGCAGATCCGTTCCTCGCGGTCAAATTTCTCTTCCAGGGCGCGTTTGGCTCGAAGGCCGGAATCGGCACAACGCTTGCCAAGGCAACGCCTCTGATGTTTACGTCGCTTTGCGCATGCTTTGCATACAAGTGCGGCGTGTTTAACCTCGGCGGCGAGGGGCAGTTTTTAATGGGCTCGATGGCCGCCTTCCTGACAACCTATTTTACCGGCCTGACCGGCTTTGCGGGCGTGGTGCTGGCGCTTCTGGCGGGCATCGTCGCAGGCGGCTTCTGGGGCATGATTCCGGGCGTTCTGAAAATTACGCGCGGGCAGAATGAGATGATTATCTCCATCATGCTCAACTATGTGGCAACGCTTCTGATGGGCGTGATCTACACCAGCTGGATTCGCGACGAGGCTGTGCCGCAGACTCCGGCCATCGCCGAGGCGGTGCATCTGCCGCGTGTGATCACGGGCATGCGCTTTACCTGGGGGCTTGCGATTGCGATTGCGGTCGGCCTTCTGATGTATTATACACTGTTCTGGACCAATACGGGCTTCCGTATGCGCGCGGTGGGCTACAATATGACGGCCAGCCGCTTTAACGGCATCCCGGTCAAGCGCTACATGCTGGCAAGCTTCATTGTCTCCGGCGCGATTGCGGGTCTTGGCGGCAGCGCAGAGCTGCTCGGCACGCAGTTCCGCCTGATCAACGGCTTCGGCGCGGGCTACGGCTTCGACGGCGTTGCAATGGCGCTCATCGGGCAGCTGCATCCGCTGGCGACGATGGTTGTGGCGCTGTTCTTCGCGATTCTCCGCGTCGGCTCAACGACCATGCAGGCCGCGACCGGCGTGCCGACAAGCGTGTCGGATATCATTCAGGCGCTGGTCATCGTCTTCTCCGTGGCGGGAATGGCGCTGACAAAGCTGCCGGAGTTTACCATGTGGAAAAACCGCGTGTTTGGAAAGAGAAAGGCGGGTGAAGCGTAATGGATTGGATTTCCAGCTTACTTCTGGCAACGGTTCGTCTGTCGATCCCGGTGCTGCTCATCTCGCTTGCCGAGCTTTACGGCCAGAGAGCCGGTATGGTCAACATCGGCCTTGAGGGTCTGGCGTCGTTTGGCGCGCTGGTGGGCTTCCTTGTGTGCTACATCACCGGCTCAAACTGGCTGGGGCTTCTGTGCGGCGCGCTGGCGGGCATTGTGGTGAACCTGATCTATGCCTTCTCAACGGTCACGCTCTGCGCCGACCATACGGTCTACGGCATGGCGGTGAACATTTTCGCCCCGGCGCTGGCGTCGTTTGTTTACAGAATCTATTTTGGAACGGGCTCAGACCTCAAGCAGATCGTTACCATGCCCTCGGTCGCAATTCCGGGGCTCAAGGATATTCCCGTGCTCGGCGCGCTGCTGTTTGACCAGAGCCCGATGGTGTACCTGACGTTTGCCTTTGTGATCGTGACCGCCATCTTCTTTAACCGCACACGCGCCGGCCTGAGCTACAAATCCGTCGGCGAGCATCCGCAGGCGGCAGCGACGCTTGGCATCAACGTCATCGGCGTAAAATACATCGCCTGCGTGATCTGCGGCGCGCTGGCCGGTATCGGCGGCGCTTACCTGACGACCTGCTACTCCAGCACCTACACAGACGGCATCGTTGCCGGGCGCGGCTTCATTGCGCTGGCGGCAGTCATCTTTGGCCGCTGGAATGCGGGCGGAATCCTGCTGGCCTGCCTGTTCTTCGGCTTCTGCGACGCATTGCAGATCCGCCTGCAGGTCTCCGGCATCGGCATTCCGTATCAGTTCTTCCAGATGATCCCCTATGTGGCGACGGTCGTTGTCCTGAGCCTCATCGGAACAAAGCAGGCCGGGCCGCGCGCCAACGGCAAGCCCTATCGCCGCGAGCAGCGGTAAGACGGTAATAACGCAGGCATGCGCTATTATAAAATAATCCAAATTACACGGAGGGAAAATCATGAAGAAGATTTTGGCACTGGTTCTGGCGGCGGCAATGCTGCTGACGCTCGTTGCGTGCGCCGGCTCGTCTGCCCCGGCTGCGGCTGAGACAGAGAAGACCGAAGCGGCAGCACCGGCTGAGACGACCGAAGCGGCTGCAACCGAGGAAGCAGCAACCGAGGAAAAGGCCGACGGCAAGACCTATAAGGTTGCAATGATCTGTGACTCCAGCATCAACGACGGCGGCTGGGGCGCGGCCTGCTACAACGCAATGGTCGCCGCTGCTGAGAAGATGAACTGGCAGACTGAGGTTACCGACTCCATCTCGCAGGACGCTTACTATGATTCCATCGTGGCCTACTGCACGCTGGGCTATGACATGGTCTACGCACCCGGCAACCAGTACACCGACGCTGTTTTGCAGGCAGCTGAGGAATATCCCGACGTTGCGTTCGCGCTGCTCAATGGCGCGGAAGACACCCCGGGCAAGGCTGTCAACGGCAATGTCTCCTCGCTTCTTCCCAACGCACAGCAGATCGGCTGGATCGCGGGCGCGCTGGCTGGCCTGATGACAGAGAGCGGCAAGCTCGGCTTCATCGGCGGCATGGAGCTTGACACCACCAAGGGCAAGATCGCAGGCTATGAAGAGGCTGCAAAGTTTGTCGGCGAAAAGGAAGGCAAGACGATCGAGCTTCTGAACGTTCCCTATGCCAACTCCTTCTCCGACGCGCCGAAGGGCAAGGAATTTGCAACGGAGCTGATCTCCCAGGGCGCTGACGTCTTCTTCGGCGACGCTTCCGCCGTTGACTCCGGCGCGCGTGAGGCTATCGACGCGGCGAACGCAGCGGCTGGCTCTGTGAAGATTTTTGACATCGCACAGCCGGCAGACATCCTCGGCCAGAATGAGTGCATCATCTGCTCGCAGGTCACCGACAACTCCGCGATGGTCGTCGCTTCCATGGAGGCTGTTGAGGCCGGTACCTTCGGCGGCGAGGTTCTTTACGGCACGCTCCAGAACAACACGCTTTCCGCAGGCGCGCTGAGCGACCTTGTTCCGGCTGATGTGCAGGAGAAGTACCTGGCTTACATCGACCAGATGATCGAAGGCACCTTCATGCAGTAAGCTGCAAAGGGCGCAGAATAATTTAGATTCCCATGATAAAAGGAGCATCCGGCCTTCCGGATGCTCCTTTAAGACTGTCAAAAAACTCTTTCAGAGTTTTTTGACAAAGGGTTTGCAGCCCGCTGCATCGCAAAGTTTTGGCGGCTTTGCCGCCAAAATCAGCGTGTTGAAAAAGTATTTTCACCCCGCTGAGGCAGTTTTTCAAACTTTAAAAAAGTTTGAAAAACTGGTTTGATTGAACGCGAAGGGGGCTCTTTGCCCCCTTCACTCTTCCCCAGCTGCTCTGTCTCAGCAGTTTGTTGGATGGTTTTCTGGCAGTTTCAAATTTGCGGGCTGTAAAGTAAAATTTACCCGCAGGGGGGCACGCGACATCCGTAACGCGGCAAAGTCGCGAGCGGCTGTCCAGTCCGATGCACATGTCCCCGGAAATTTTGGTTTTCATTTGATTCGCGCCTGCGGGCGCGAACTCTGCGAGGCTTTTTTGACACGCTGAAAGGAGCATCCGGGCTTCCGGATGCTCCTTTTTGTATGGTCTGCTCTGGAACGCAAGGGGCA
This sequence comes from uncultured Oscillospiraceae bacterium, assembly GCA_964640905.1. Classification (GTDB taxonomy): domain Bacteria; phylum Bacillota; class Clostridia; order Oscillospirales; family Oscillospiraceae; genus CAG-170. The sequence goes on along the minus strand of CAZXIW010000012.1, from coordinate 11,590 downwards.
AGCTCAGATGGCGAGACCTGCCATGTCCAAAATTGCGGGAACGTTCTTCTCCGCGCCGATGGCCATGATATGTACGCCGCTGCAAAGCGCCTCTTCTTTGATCTTTGCGATCATCTCGGCGGCCATTTCCATGCCGAGCTTCATGGGAAGACCCTTCACGCCCTTGGCCTTGCCTTCTTCGGCGGCAGCGGCCAGACGGTCGATCATCTCCTGCGGCACGGCGATGCCGGGGACGTTTTCGTTCATGTACTTTGCCATGCCGGCAGACTTGAGGGGGATGATGCCCGCCATGATGTGGGTCTTAATACCGGCAGCGTCCACCTGCTCGAGGAAGCGGCGGAAGGTGTCAAGGTCAAAGATGCCCTGCGTCTGCACAAATTTTGCGCCCGCCTCGACCTTCTGGCGAAGCTTGTTGATCTGCAAAAAGACCGGCTCATAAACAGGCGTTACAGACGCGCCCATGTAAAGCTCCGGCGCGCGGGAGGAAAGCTCATTTCCGCCGCAGTCGCAGTTCGTCTCCTGCATTTTGGAGAGCATGTTCAAAATGCCGACAGAGTCAAGGTCGTAGACCGGCTTTGTCTGCTTGCAGTCGCCGACAACGGGGTGGTCGCCCGTGAGCGCCAGCACCGTGTCGATGCCGAAGGCGGAGGCCGAAAGGACGTCTGCCATGATGGCCATGCGGTTGCGGTCGCGGCCGGTCATCTGCAAGATAGGCTCGACGCCCGCGTTTTTGAGCGCGATGCAAAGGCCGAGAGACGAGGCCTTCAGCGAGGCCGACTGCATGTCGGTCACGTTGACGGCGTGGACCTTGCTTTCCAGAAGCTTGCCCGCTTCCAGCTGCTCGGTAAAATCATAGCCCTTCGGGGGCGCCATCTCGGCGGTAACGCCAAATGCGCCGGCTTCCAGCGCCAGTTTCAGCTTGCTCATGCTTTCTTCCCCCTTTGGTTGATGGTTCTGGGATAGGCGACCTTTTCATAGCCCTTGTCCGGGCGGGTCATGGAGAGCTTGTCGAGCTGGCCGATCTGCTCGAGGCGGTTGTAGATCTTGATCCATGCGCAGTCGTTTTCGGGGTTCACTTCGCACTTGCCGTTCTTCTGGCCGCCGCAGGGTCCGTTGACAAGGCTCTTGGCGCACTGGGTGATCGGACAGATGCCGCCCGTGGTGCCAAGGACGCAGTCGCCGCACATCTTGCAGGCTTCTTCAAAGATGCCAAAGCGCAGCACCTCGCCGAGGAACATGGTGTTGTTGGTGGGGTAGACCGGGATGCCCGGGCAGTTTTTCGCAATGGTCTGCACGCCGTCGCCGCAGGACATGCACACGATGCAGTCGGGCTTGGCCGCAACGAGAGCCTTGCACTTGGCGCGCACGCCGAGGTTCATACAGGCGGCGTCTGCGATATCGGTCAGGATGACGGTCTTGCCGGCTTCCTCCAAAGCCTGCTTCATCGCGGCAACCTCCGGCTCGCCGCCGGTCTGGCAGGTCGCGGCGCAGTTACCGCAGCCCATGATGGCGACGGTCTTTGCGTCGGCAACCAGCGCCATGACCTCGTCAAGGGGCTTTTTCTGTGTAATAATCATGTGATGATACTCCTTCCATCTCCGGAATGAGCGCGCGGCAGAGTGCCAGCGCCCTCAATCTGCAACGATATCATAGCGTATATCCGGCAGAAAAGCAACGTGTTTGTGCGCTAAATTTTCTGAAAAGTGCCGCCGAGGGCGCGCAGACGCTTTTTCTGTGCAGCGGATGGTTGCAATTTTCCGGGAAAATTGCTATAATACCTTGATTGCATAATTTGTGAGGTAAGCGCGTGTTTCTTCGTTCTTTGGAAATTCAGGGCTTCAAGTCCTTTCCGGATAAAACAGTTCTTCAATTCGGCACCGGCATCACTGCCATCGTCGGCCCAAACGGCAGCGGAAAGTCCAACCTGTCGGACGCGATCAGCTGGGTCATGGGCGAGCAGAGCTCGCGCGCACTGCGCGGGGCAAAGATGGAGGACGTCATCTTTGGCGGCACACAGAAGCGTGGCGCGGTCGGCTTTGCCGAGGCAACGCTCGTGTTCGACAATCAGGACGGAGCGCTCCCGATTGAAACGCCGGAGGTTACGATCACCCGGCGGTATTTCCGCTCGGGTGAGAGCGAATACTATATTAACCGCCAGTCGGCAAGGCTGCGCGATATCCATGAGCTTCTGATGGATACCGGCCTTGGCCGCGAGGGCTATTCCAACATCGGCCAGGGCAGGATCGATGAGATTTTGTCCCTGAAATCGACCGACCGCCGCGAGATCTTTGAAGAGGCGGCCGGTATCTCAAAATACCGCCACAGAAAAGAAGAGACCGAGCGGCGGCTTGCGAGCACGGAGGAAAATCTTCTTCGCATCGGAGACAAAATTTCGGAGCTTGAATTGCAGCTCGAGCCGCTTCGCCAGCAGGCGGACAAGGCGCAGAAGTATCTGGCGCTCAGGGGCGAGCTGCGTTCGCTGGAGGTCACGCTCTGGCTCAACAGCCTCGCGCAGGTCTCGCAGACCGCCAAAAAGGCGCAGGAGGACTATACCTCGGCGGCCTTTGTTCTGGAGCAGGCGCACGACGCATTGAGCGCGCTCTATTCTCAGGCTGAGCAGCTGGCCTTGCAGCTGAACCAGAAGACGCTGGAGCTGGAGCTTTTGCGCGGGAAAATTGCGGATACGCAGGCGGAAAAGCAGAAAAAAGAGGCGGATGTGTCGGTCTTGCAGGCCGAGGTCGAGCATTTGCAGCAGAACATCCGCCGCGTGGAGCAGGAGCTGGCGGATGAGTCGAGCAGAAGCGGCTCGATTCTCGATACCATCGAGGAGCAGAGCCGGAAAATCTCCGCGCTGGAAGCGGACATCGCCGCCGCGCAGGCCGCGCTTGACGCGCAGAGCGTCTGCGCGCAGGAAAAGCAGGCAAATTTGCAGAAGGCGCAGCAGATGCTTGCCCAGCTTTCGGCGCAGGAGGAGCTGCTTGCGTCCGGCGCGGCGGAAAAGCGCACGCAGATCGCCTCGCTGACGGCCTCCATGGAGGAGGTCGAGGCGCGCAAGCGGACGCTTGAGGAGGATTTAGAGGCGAGCAGAGCGCGCCTTTCTCAGACGCAGCAGCAGCTGCGGCAGTGCGTCGCGGCATTGCAGGCGGCAAATGACGAGGTGCAGGCGGCCAAAAACCGCATCGCGGGCTATGAGCTTCGCCGCAAAACGCGGCAGGAAAAGGCGCAGGCGCTTCAAAAAAAGCTCGACAGCGCGGCAGTGGAGCTGCAAACGCTTGCGGCCAAGGCCGCGATGCTGCGCGAGATGGAGCGCGATTACGAGGGCTTTTCCCGTGCGGTGCGCCTTGTGATGCAGGAGGCGGCGCGCGGCAGGCTTTCGGGCGTACACGGGCCGGTTTCCAGAATCATTCAGGTCGAAGACCGGTATACCACAGCCATCGAGACCGCGCTTGGCGCGGCGATGCAGAATATTATTGTAGACGATGAGTCCTGCGGCAAGGCGGCCATTCAAACGCTCAAGCGCCAGGACGGCGGCCGGGCGACCTTCCTGCCGCTCTCTACGGTAACGGGCAGGCGGATGGACGCGCAGGAGCTTTCGCAGATGGCAGGCTTTTGCGGCGTAGCGTCTGCGCTTGCAAAAACGCAGAGCCAGTATCAGGGCGTGCTTGAGAATCTTCTCGGCAGGACGGTCATCGCCGAGACGCTGGATAACGCCATCGCGATGGCGCGCAAAAGCGCCAACCGCGTGCGCATTGTCACGCTGGATGGGCAGGTCATGAACCCCGGCGGCAGCATGACGGGCGGCTCAAGCGCGAAAAGCGCGGGCGTTTTGTCCCGGGCGAATGAATTAAAGCGGCTCGACGCGGCGTATGCGGAGCTTTCGCAGGCGCAGCAGGAGCTTAAAAAGCAGCTGGCGCAGGCAAACTCTCAGCTGGCTGAGACAGAGTATGAGCTGACGACCATCGGCGCGCAGCTGCGCGAGGCAGAGGACGAGGCACTGCGCCGGGGCGAGGAAAAAAAGCAGGTTGAGCTGCTGCTTGAGACCATCTCGCAGGCGGAAACCGCCTGCCAGGCAGAGCTTGCGCGCTTCGCACAGAGAAGCGGAAACGACGAGGGAAGGCTTGCGCTTCTGCGCGCGCAGCTACAGGCGGATGAAAGCGCACAGAAAAATCTTGCCGCGCGCCGCACGCAGGAGGACGCCGCGCTGGAAGCCGCGCAGCAGGCGCTTTCGCAGGCGGGCGACGCGCTGGCGGCGCTTCGCGTGAAGCTGGCAGAAAAGAACGCGGAAAAATCCGGCGCGGAGCAGACGATCTTGCAGATGCAGACGCTGCGCGCGGCCATGCAGACAGACCACGCGCAAAAAGAGCAGCTGATTGACTCCTTCCGCGCGCAGATCGAAACGGCGCAGCAGGAAATCGCCGCGCGCTATACGGAAATTGCCGCCCTGACGGCAGACGCGGCAGAGCAGGAGCAGACATTAAAGGCGCAGGTTGAAGCGCGCACCGCCATGGAGGGCAGACGCAATCAGGCGGAAAAGCAGGCGCAGGACAAAAACCGCGAGATCCTGCTCCTTGAGCGCGAGTCTGCGCGGCTGGAGCAGAAAAAGGCAACGAGCGAGCTTGAGCAGAAGCAGCTCATTGACAAGCTCTGGGAGTCTTACGAGCTGACGCCCTCAAGCGCGCAGGAGGAGGCCATCGAGGTCGAGTCCATGGCGGCGGCAAACCGCCGCGCGGCAGAGGTTCGCCGGAAGATGGCGGGGCTTGGCACGCCAAACCTTGGCGCAATTGACGAGTTTGCAAGAGTCAGCGAGCGCTATGAATACCTGAGTGGCCAGCGCGATGACGTGCTGCACGCCAAGGGAGAGCTTGAGACGATCGTGGGCGATATTACGCGCGAGATGACGGAGATCTTTGTGCGCGAGTTTGCGCGCATCGACGAGTATTTTGGCGCGACCTTCGCCGAGATGTTCGGCGGCGGCAAGGCGTCCCTGGAGCTGGAGGATGAAAAGCAGCCGCTTTCCTGCGGCATTGAGATCAAGGTTCAGCCGCCCGGCAAGCAGCTCAAGACGATCACGCTGCTCTCCGGCGGCGAGAAGGCGTTCGTGGCCATCGCGCTGTACTTTGCGATTTTGAAGGTGCGGCCAACGCCGTTTTGTATGCTGGACGAAATTGACGCGGCGCTCGATGACCGCAATGTGGAGCGCTTCGCGGGATATCTGAAAAAATTTGTCGGGCAGACGCAGTTTATCGTCATCACCCACCGCAGAGGCACGATGGAGGCCTCGGACGTGCTCTATGGCGTGACGATGCAGGAGCAGGGCATCTCGAAGATTTTGCACCTGAGTCTGGATGAGCTTGCAAAGCAGCTTGGCATTACAGAATAGAAGGAGAAAGCTTAAAATGGGATTTTTTGAAAAACTGAAGCAGGGGCTGAGCAAGACTGCAAGCTCGATCTCCAATGCCTTTACGGCCTCGGAGCTGGATGATGATTTTTATGACGAGCTGGAAGAGAGCCTGATTTTGGCCGACCTTGGCATGCAGACAACGGTTGAGGCCGTGGAAAAGCTCAGAAATCTTGCCAAAGAGCGCCACATCAAAACGACCGACGAGGCAAAGCTCTGCCTGCGCGAGGTTCTGGCGGGAATGATGGACGTGGGCGAGAGCGCACTTGATCTTTCGACGAAGCCCTCGGTCATTCTGGTCATCGGCGTCAACGGCGTCGGCAAGACGACCACGATCGGAAAAATCGCAAACCTTCTGCGCCAGGACGGAAAGAAGGTCCTTCTCTGCGCGGGCGATACCTTCCGTGCCGCGGCGGCAGACCAGCTTGAGATCTGGGCAAACCGCGCACATGTGGACATCATCCGCCAGCATGAGGGCGCAGACCCGGCGGCGGTGCTCTTTGACGCCATCAGCGCGGCCAGGGCCAGAGGCTCAGACGTCATCATCTGCGACACGGCGGGAAGACTCCATAACAAGCAGAATCTCATGAACGAGCTTGGCAAAATTTCGCGCATCATCGACCGTGAGCTTCCGAACGCAAGCAAGGAGGTTCTTCTGGTGCTCGACGGCACAACCGGGCAGAACGGTCTCATTCAGGCCGAGCAGTTCAGCCAGATTGCGGGCGTGACGGGCATGGTCGTGACCAAGCTCGACGGCACGGCCAAGGGCGGCGTTGTCATTGCGGTTGCAAACGCGCTGAAGATCCCGGTGAAGTTCATCGGCGTTGGCGAGCAGATGGACGATTTGATGAAGTTTGACGCAAAGAGCTTTGCCGAGGCGATCGTCTGAGAGGTGCGGGAATGAAAGTAATTCTGGCAAGCAAAAATCAGCACAAGCTCATAGAGCTGTCAAGTATTTTATCAAAGCTTGGCTTTGAAATTGCGCTTGAGTCAGACTACGGCCTTGACATCGAGGTTGAGGAGACGGGCGTAACCTTTGAGGAAAATTCGCTTTTAAAGGCCGAGGCCGTCATGAAGGCCTCCGGTATGCCGGTTCTCGCCGATGACTCCGGGCTGATGGTCGATGCGCTTTCCGGCGCACCGGGCGTTTACTCTGCGCGCTATGGAAATAAAAAAAGCGATGGCGAGCGGACGGCGTATCTTCTTGAAAATATGAAGGATATCCCGGACGCGCAGCGCGGGGCAAGGTTCGTCTGCGTCATTACATGCCTGTTCCCGGACGGGAAGAAAATTGTTGCGCGCGGCGAGTGCCCCGGCGTGATCGCGCGCGCCCCCAAGGGGGAAAACGGCTTTGGCTATGACCCGGTGTTTTATCTGCCGGAATACGGCATGACGTATGCCGAGCTTCCGGCAGAGCAGAAAAACGCCATCTCGCACCGGGCGCGGGCCTTACAGGATTTTTGCAGAAAGTATCAGGAGGCGAAGATATATGACAAGTAAAGAGCGGGCCGAGCTTCGCGCGCAGGCCAATACGATCGAAACGACGCTGATCGTCGGCAAGGGCGGCGTGTCGGAAACGCTGGCAGCCGAGGCAGAAAAGCTTCTGGACATCCATGAGCTGGTCAAGGGCCGCGTTCTGGAGACGGCCATGATGACCCCGCGCGAGGTCTGCGACGCGCTCTGCGCGGCGACGGGCGCGGAAGGCATTCAGGTGGTCGGGTCAAAATTTGTGATCTGGCGGAAATCTGAGAAGCTGGCGCAGGAAAAGAAAAAGACGGAAAAGAAGCAGGCGGCTGTGAAGAAGGTCTCCGGCAAGGTCAACCCCGTCAAGGCCGGCATCACCCGCCGCAAGCAGCAGGCAAAGGAGCGCCGCAAGCAGCAGAAGGAATATTTCCATGAGGCGGCAGTCAAGGCCGCAATTGAGCGCAGAAAGCAGCAGGAAGGCTGAACGCGATGAAAATCGGCATTTACGGCGGCAGCTTCAACCCGCCGCATCTTGGGCATGTGCGTGCGGCACTGGCGTGTCAGAAGGCGCTGGGGCTTTCGCGCGTGCTGGTCATCCCGGCGGGCATTCCGCCGCATAAATGTCTGGCAGAAGGCTCTGCCTCGGCGCAGGAGCGCCTGGCGCTGACAGAGCTTGCCTTTGGCGATCTTCCGGGCTTCACGGTTTTAGACATGGAGCTGCGGCGTGAGGGGAAAAGCTACACGGTAGATACCCTGCGCGCGCTGAAGGCGGCGCATGAGGGCGATACGCTGTTTCTTATGATGGGGACGGATATGTTTTTGTCCTTTCAGCAGTGGTATCAGCCGGAGGAAATTGCAAAATGCGCGCGGCTGGTCTGCTTCTCCCGCTATGAAAAAGATCAGGAAAGCCGCGAAGCGCTCAGCCAGCAGGCCGCGCGCCTTGCGCGGGAATTTGGCGCAGAGCCGATTTTACTTGAAAACGACTGCTTTGAAATTTCCTCCACCGAGGCAAGAAGACTGCTCTTTTTTGACCTCGCTGCGCCCTATCTTCCGCAGGCGGTCGCAGAGAGAATCCGCGAAGCCGGGCTATATGGCGTGGGGAAGCGCTATGAAGCGCTTTGCTTTGACGAGCTTTTCCGCGTGAGCCTTGCGCTTCATAAAAAAAGCCGCGCGCCGCATGCCGAGGGCGTCTGCCAGACGGCAAGGGCGCTTGCCCGGCGCTTTGGAGAGGACGCGGCGCTTGCCGCGCGGGCGGGCATTTTGCATGATGTGACAAAGGCGCTTCCGGCGCGTGAGCAGCTTCGGCTGGCAGAGAAGCTTTGCGTTTCGCTCACAGACTTTGAGCGAAACAATCCGCAGCTTCTGCACGCGAAAACGGGTGCGGCTGTGGCGCGGGACATTTTCGGGGAGGCAGACGCGGTTTGCAGCGCGATTGCGTGGCACACGACCGGAAAGGCCGACATGACGGGGCTTGAAAAGATCATCTATTTAGCCGACATGATCGAGCCAAACCGGGACTATCCCGGCGTAGCGCGCATCCGGCGCGCGGCAGAGGAAGATCTGGACGAGGCCGTTTTGCTGGCGTTGGAGCAGAGCATGGCCTTTGTGCGCGAGCGGGGGCTTGCCGTGGGCGGGGACTCGGTGCTGGCGCGTGAGTTTCTCCTGAGCGAAAGGAAGCACAAACAGCATGAACCATAAATCGCATCGCGGCCATTACGAAGCGCCGCGCGGCAAAAAGCATAGAAATAAAAAAGGGCGCGGCGGGCTTTATCTCATTCTGGCGCTTGTCATTTTGTGCGGCGCGGCCTTTTTCGCTTACCGGGCGGGCGTAAAGCCGCCGGAGCGCCCGCAAAGGGAGCAGCCGCTTCCCGCGCAGACGCAGGAAGAAGAGCCGGAGGTCAAAAGGCCGACTGTGACGCAGATGGTCACAAAGGTCGACGAGCAGACGGGTGAGCGCTTTGAAGAGGAAGTGGAGCTTCCGGCCAGCCATCAGGCGGGCATCTATAACATTCTCGTCTGCGGCACGGACGACGACGGCTACCGGACGGATACGATCATTGTGGCGCATCTGGATGAAAACACAGGCTCGGTCGCGCTTATGAGCGTGCCGCGCGACACGGTCGTTTTAAATAATTCTGGCGGCATCATGAAGATCAACTCCGTCTACGCAGGCGGCGGGGCAGAAGGCATGGCAAGGCTTCAGAAAAGACTTGGCAGCATGCTTGGCTTTGAGCTGGATGGCTATGTGCTGGTCGATCTGGAGGCGTTCCGGCAGACGGTAGAGTTGGTTGGCGGCGTGGAGTTTGATGTGCCGCAGGATATGTATTACAGTGACCCCTCGCAGAATCTTTATATTGACCTCAAGGCTGGTAAGCAGCGCTTAAACGCGGAGCAGGCGATGGGGCTTGTCCGCTACCGCAAGGGCTATGCCTCGCAGGATATCCAGCGGACAAAGGTGCAGCAGGAATTTCTGCGGGCGCTGGCTAAGCAGTGCCTGTCGGTATCGAGCCTTGCAAAAATCAAAGAATTTGCAGATATTTTCAGCACCTATGTCACGACCGATCTGACGACCGGCAATATGCTCTACTTTGCAAAGGCGCTTATGCAGTGTGACCTTGACGCGATGAAGACGTATACGCTTGAGGGCGAGGGCGCGATGATCAATGGCGTGTCCTATTATCCGCTTTATGCTGGAAAGCTTGTCACGGTTGTAAACGAGGCCTTTAACCCCTATGACGCGCCGGTGACGCTGGACACTGTAAATGTCATTACTCCGGAGCTTGCAAGGTCTTATCAAAAGCCTGCGCCGGAAGAAACATTGGAAGATGAACCCCTTCCGGAAGAAGCATTGCCGGAGGCAGGTGAAGGGGAAGAACCGGCAGACGAAGAAGCCCCGGCAGAGGATGCGCCGCCGGAGGCGGAAAGCCCGGCAGAGGAAAGCACGGAGGAAGCCCTGCCGGACGCGCCGGAGCCTGAGCAGCCGGTCGGGCAGACGCCGCAGGGCGATGCTCCGCCGGAGCAGACGCCGCAGGACGCCTGGCCATTCACACAGGAATTCTGGCAGCCATAGCTGCCATTGCGCCGCCCGGGCGGCAGAAAGGAAAGGGAGGAAACGATGATTTCAGCAAGACAGGTCGCGGCCATCGCCGCAAAGGCGCTGGATGACAAGATGGGAAAGGATATCACGCTCATCGAAATTACAGATGTTTCGACGCTGGCAGACCATTTTCTGATCTGCACGGCAACCAGCAACACCCACGTCAAGACGCTGTGCGACGCAGTCGAGGAAGCCATGGATGCGGCGGGCGAGCCGCTTCAAAACCGCGAGGGTCATCGCGGCGGCACATGGGTGCTGATGGACTTTGGCTGTCTGGTCGTGCATGTGTTTACAGCCGAGGCGCGCAGCTTCTATGACCTTGAGCGCCTCTGGCAGGACGGAAAGGTGCTCGATCTTTCGTCTGTTTTGACGCATGACGCTTGACAAATGGGCGCTGAACCCGTAAAATAGCGAAGGATATCAAAAGGCATTGATGGAGACCAATGCGCCGAAACGCGCCTTTCAGAGAGTCTGCGGCAGGTGAGAGCAGGCAGAGCGTGCGGCGAAGCTCACTCCGGAGCTGTCTGCCTGAATGAAGTAGGGCAGAACGTCCGGCCGCGTTAAGGCCGCAAGAGGGCTGCCGTGTGGCGGCTGAATCAGGGTGGTACCGCGTAGCCTGTTATTTACGCCCCTGACTGCGTTGGCAGTCGGGGGCGTTTTAAATTGTCAAAAAAGCAACGCTTTTTTGACAAAAGGGCTGCGCCTCATGCCGCGCATAATTTTTGCGCATAACGCAAAAATTCCACACTTATGAGGCGATAGGTATTTTTCCGGTTGGCGAAGCCACCGGATAAAATAGAGTTCGATTTTATTTCGCCCTGCGGGGCGAAACTCTGCGAGGCATCCGGGAGGCATCCAGGAGGCATCTGAGCAGGTTGTTACACTGAAAATTATGAGACAAAGGAGTCCAGAGATGAAATACGATTTTGCAGCCATTGAGACCAAATGGCAGAAAAAGTGGGAAGAAACCAAGCCCTACGCCGCTGTGACCGGCTCAGATAAGCCGAAGTTCTACGGCCTGATCGAGTTCCCGTATCCGTCGGCGGCGGGTCTTCATGTTGGCCACCCGCGCCCGTTTACCGCGATGGATATCATCTGCCGCAAAAAGCGGATGCAGGGCTATAACGTGCTGAACCCCATCGGCTTTGACGCGTTCGGTCTGCCGACAGAGAACTTTGCCATCAAGAACCACATCCATCCGTCGATTGTCACGAAGAACAACATTGAAAACTTCACCCGCCAGCTCAAGATGCTCGGCTACAGCTTCGACTGGGACAGAGTTGTGGACACGACCGACCCCGAATATTATAAGTGGACGCAGTGGATCTTCCTTCAGATGTATAAGCACGGCCTTGCCTACAAGACGACAATGCCCGTCAACTGGTGTACGAGCTGCAAGTGCGTGCTGGCAAACGAAGAGGTTGTTGAGGGCGTCTGCGAGCGCTGCGGCGCGCCTGTCATCCGCAAGGAAAAGAGCCAGTGGATGCTGCGCATCACCAGGTACGCTGACCGCCTGATCGACGATCTGGACGACGAGAGCCTTGATTATATTGAGCGCGTCAAGACCCAGCAGAAGAACTGGATCGGCCGCTCCACCGGTACAGAGGTCACCTTCAAGACCAACACCGAGG
>CAZXIW010000011.1:0-33153 GCA_964640905.1 uncultured Oscillospiraceae bacterium | reverse complement strand
GGCGGTTACTTCTTTTTGTTGCTATTAGCCTGAAGGAACAGGCCAATAATGCCTACTATGAGAATACCCAGCTGAATTAAATCAGAATAAGTAACCATACAGCATGTCCCCCTTTCTTAGCGTCAGGGGGGAACAAAAAGAGGTTTACCCCCTGCAAATGCAGAAATACAAAATACAGGGAGGCCGCCCGCTTGCCGTTTATCGGTAGCACCGGGAACAGCATAGCACATATTTTATCAAATTGCAACAGGAAATGGCAAAAAGCGCACTTTCTCAGGAAAGTGCGCTTTGCGTTATTTGGCGGTTCAGGAGAGAAGGACGGAGTCGGTTTCCTCCTGCTTGCCGGCCATCTCGGCGAAGCGGTCGAGAAGGTCTTTTTTGGTGAGCTTCTTTTTTTCCTCGCCTGCGATGTCAAGGACAATGTGACCTTCGTTCATCATAATGAGGCGGTTTCCGTGGGTGATGGCGTCTTTCATGTTGTGGGTAATCATGAGGGCGGTCAGGCCGTTTTCGGAAACGATCTGGTCAGAAAGCTCCAGAACCTTGGCCGCCGTTGCGGGGTCAAGTGCGGCGGTGTGCTCATCGAGGAGCAGGAGCTTCGGCTTTTGCAGCGACGCCATCAGAAGCGTCAGCGCCTGCCGCTGGCCGCCGGAGAGCAGACCGACCTTATCGGTCATGCGGCGCTCAAGGCCGAGGCCGAGCGCATGCAGCCGCTCATAGTAGACCTCGCGCTCTGCCTTTGTGACGCCCCATTTGAGCGTCCGCTTTTTGCCGCGCCGCGCGGCAAGGGCGAGATTTTCTTCAAGCTGCATGTTAGGCGCAGTGCCGAGCATCGGGTCCTGGAAGACGCGGCCAATGAATGCCGCGCGCTTATACTCCGGAAGCGCGGTCACATCCACGCCGTCAATGACGATGCTTCCCGCGTCGACCGGCCACACGCCCGCGATGGCGTTGAGAAGGGTCGACTTGCCCGCGCCGTTGCCGCCGATGACGGTGACGAAATCGCCGTCATTGAGCGTCAGCGAGAGATTTTGCAGGGCGCGCTTGGCGTGAATCGTGCCGGGGTGAAAGGTCTTGGAAATGTCTTTGATCTCAAGCATGGCGGCTGCCTCCTTTTGCGCTGTGTGCGAATGAGCTGTGGTGCTGCTCACGAAGATAGGGGACGGCGAGGAAGATGGCGACGATCAGAGCCGTAAAGAGCTTGAGATCGTTCGGGTCGAGCTTCAGCCAGAGGATGACCACCATGGCCGCATAGTAGACCACGCCGCCAAAGACCACGAAAACAAGGCGAATGGCAAAATTGCAGCCCTTATGGAACAGCGCGTCACACAGAACCTCGCCAATGATGATGGCGGCAAGGCCGATGACGATCGCGCCGCGCCCCATGGAAACGTCAGCCGTGCCCTGAAGCTGGGTGTAAAGGCCGCCCGCCAGAGCGACAAGGCCGTTTCCAAGCGCGAGACCGAGCAGCGTCATGTTGGAAACGTTGATGCCCTGCGCCCGGCTCATGGCCGGGTTTGCGCCCGTGGCGCGAAGGGCGCTGCCGCGCTCCGTGCCGAAGAACCAGTACAGCACAGCGACCAGCACTGCTGCGAGCAGAACCGCCGCCAGAAGCGCCTGCGGCACATGCGCGGAGGAAAGGAGAAAGCCCTTGCCGTTTGTTTCCCAGAACATGCCGAAGTTTTTGATGCTGGCCGTCTGGTTGGCCTTGCCCATGATGCGAAGGTTGATCGAATACAGGGCAAACTGCGTGAGAATACCGGCGAGGATGGCGGGGATACCGAACTTCGTATGAAGAAGGCCGGTGCAAAGCCCCGTCAGCACGCCGACCAGAACCGCGATCAAAAGCGCGGCCCAGGCCGGAAGACCCGCCAGGAGCAGCATGACTGTGACCGCGCCGCCTGTGGCAAACGAGCCGTCGACCGTCAGATCAGAGACGTTCAAAAGCCGGAACGTGATATAAACGCCCAGGGCCATGATGCCCCAGATGATGCCCTGCGCCGCAGCGGCGGGCATGCGGGAGAGAAGGTTCGGAATGCTCAGGGAGGAAAAATAGGTCAGAAGCTCCATGGGGGCTGTCTCCTTTCAAACTTTGCGCTCAGCCGACTGCGGTGTAGTCAGCCGGAACGGTGATGCCAAGCGCTTCGCAGCGGGAAGATTCGTATTTCTTGACGGGGTTCTGGTAGTATTCGATGGGCATTTCGGCGATGTCGGCCTCGCCGGTCAGAATCTTCGCGGCCATTGCGCCCGTGGTCTTGCCAAGCTCATAGTAGTCGATGGAGAGCGTTGCGATGCCGCAGCCCTTGCAGATGCCTTCTTCACCGGCGACGATGGGAACGCCAGCAGGCTCGGCAACATTGTTGATGGCCTCGGTGCAGGAGGCGGCGGTGTTGTCGGTCGGGATGTAGAGCACGTCGCAGTCAGAGCAGGCGGTCTGCGTGACGGTGGCAACGTCGTTGGAGTCTGCGAAGGTGTAGATGCTGACGGTGAGACCGGCCGCTTCAAGCGCAGCCTTCACAACGTCTGCCTGGTAAACGGAGTTTGCTTCTGCCGAGCAGTAGAGAATGCCGACGGTCTTGGCCTCGGGGCAAAGCTCAAGGAGCATGGCCGCCTGCTGGTCGAGGGGCGCAAGGTCGGACGTGCCGGAGATGTTGCCGCCGACGATGCCGTTAAAGCCGTCGATGTCCAGTGCGACGCCGTATTCGGTAACGGCCGTGCCGAGGACGGGGATGGTCTGGGTCGCGGTGGAGGCGGCCTGCAGGGCAGGCGTTGCGTTGGCGAGGATGAGGTCAACATCGCTTGCAACGAAGCCCGTTACGATCGTGCCGCAGGTGGGGATGTCGTTGGAGGCGTTCTTTACATCAAACTCGACCTGGCCGGGGAGCAGCTCATTGAGCGCGTCCATAAAGCCGTTGGTCGCAGCGTCGAGCGCGTCGTGCTGGACGAGCTGGCAAATGCCGACGACGTACTTTTCGGCAGCTTCGGTGGAAGCGGCTTCGGAAGATTCCGAAGATTCGGAAGCGGAAGATTCTGCGCTGGAAGCTTCGGAGGAAGTTTCAGAAGATGTCTGGGAAGTTGTTTCGGTGGAACTGGATGCGCAGGCGACGAGGCTCACACAGAGGACGGCGCACAGCAGGATGGCGAACAGCTTTTTCATAGATCATTTCTCCTTTTCATGGTCGGGAAGCTCTCAGCGCGGTTGCCTGCGGCAAGGGTTTCCACAAAATTAAAAGCGGCCTCATCCGTCGGGACGAGGCCGCTTTGTTGACAGGCTCAAAAACCAGTAAACAAATCATGCTTCGCTGGACGGGTAAAAGGGTACGGCAAAGTAGCGGCCCGCAATAAATCGCGCCGCAAAGCTAAAGTAATAAGAAACAGAAGAGATCAGCTTCATGCCGTGTTCCTTTCCGTCCGGGGTGGACTGGTTTTGATTACTTTTGCAGTATACTGCTTTAAATGCGTAAAGTCAAGAGGCGGATGCATGAAAGATTGGAGGGATTTCGTGTAAAAAATTGTGAATTGTGACGAAGAACGGATTTTGCGCGCCCTTTTCCCGGGGAATATTCCGCTTTTTTGAAAAAAGAAGAATCATCTGGCGGCGTCCAGCATCCAAACGCCGCGCTTTTTCAGGGCGTGCAGAGCGCCTGCAGGGCAAAAAAATCACGCTGAAAGGGGAGAACCCCTTCAGCGTGAAAGCCTTTTCTGCCTCAGTCTACAATCTCGACCGACACTCTCTGACCCGTGCGCTGGGCAACGGACTTGACGATGGTGCGGATCTCCTTTGCGATGCGACCCTGGCGGCCGATGAGCTTGCCCATGTCCTCGGGTGCGACGCGCAGCTCAAGAACGGTGGTTTCGCCTTCGATCTCGGTAACGGTAACGCTGTCCGGATCATCGACCAGATTTTTTGCCATATACAGCAAAAGTTCCTTCATAGCAGCCACTCCAGGCCTTACAGGACGTTTGCCTTCTTCAGAAGTCCGCGAACCGTGTCAGTGGGCTGTGCGCCGTTCTTGATCCACTGCTTTGCCTTCTCAGCGTCAACGGTGACAGCGGAGTCAGCCTTCGGGTCGTAAGTGCCGATCTCTTCGATGCAGCGGCCGTCACGCGGGAAGCGGGAGTCGGCGACAACGATGCGGTAGTAAGGAGCCTTCTTGGCGCCCATTCTTCTAAGTCTGATCTTAACCATGAAATATTTCCTCCAAAATTTCTTTTATCTGCTTGTTATTTCGTAAAGCTAAACAAAACTGGTAGCTGAAACGATAAAATTACATGCCGGGAAGACCGCCCGGGAAGCCGCCCATGCCGCCGAATTTTCCCATGCGCTTCATCTTTTTTGCCGCGCCCGGGCCGGAGAACTGCTTGACCATCTGGTTCATCATGTCAAACTGCTTGATGAGCTGGTTGATCTGCTCGACCTTTACGCCTGCGCCCGCTGCGATGCGGCGCTTGCGGCTGTGGTTGAGGACGGAGGGGTTCTCGCGCTCATAGGGGGTCATCGACTGGATGATGGCCTCGGTACGCGAAAGCGCCTTTTCGTCGATCGTTGCGTTTTTGAGCGCGCCCGCGTTCATGCCGGGCATCATCCCGGCAATATCCTGAAGACTTCCCATGCCCTTGAGCTGGACGAGCTGGTCATAGAAGTCTGCAAGCGTAAACTTGTTGGTTTTGAGCTTCTGCTCAAGCTCGGCTGCCTTCTTTGCGTCAAACGCGGCCTCGGCCTTTTCAATGAGCGTGAGCACATCACCCATACCGAGGATGCGCGAGGCCATACGGCCGGGGTGGAAGGGCTCGATCTGGTCGAGCTTTTCGCCGGTGCCGATGAACTTGATGGGCTTGCCGGTCACGGCCTTGACCGAAAGCGCCGCGCCGCCTCTGGCGTCGCCGTCGAGCTTCGAGAGCATCACGCCGTCGATGTCGAGGTATTCGTTGAAGGTCTGCGCGGCATTGACTGCGTCCTGGCCGGTCATCGCGTCGACCACGAGAAGAATTTCGTTCGGATGGACAGCCGCGCGGATGGCCTTGAGCTCATCCATGAGCGCCTCGTCTACATGAAGGCGGCCTGCGGTGTCGAGAAAGACCATGTCGTTTCCGTGCCGCACGGCGTGCGCCAGCGCGGCCTTTGCGATGTCGACGGGATTGGTCTGCCCCATTTCAAAAACGGGGATGTCCAGCTGCCCGCCTACGACCTGGAGCTGCTTGATGGCAGCGGGGCGGTAAATATCGCACGCGACAAGCAGCGGATTTTTGCCCTGCTTTTTAAAGAGCCCCGCCAGCTTTGCGCCGTTAGTCGTTTTGCCTGCGCCCTGAAGACCCACCAGCATGACGACGGTTGGCGGCTGGGAAGCCATGAGAAGCTTCTGATGGTCGCTTCCCATGAGGGCGGTCAGCTCTTCGTTTACGATCTTGACGATCATCTGCGCGGGGGTGAGGCTTTCCAGCACGTCCGCGCCCACGCAGCGCTCGGTTGTCTTTTTGATAAAGTCCTTGACGACCTTATAGCTCACGTCGGCCTCAAGAAGCGCCAGACGGATCTCGCGCATGGCCTCTTTGACGTCGGCCTCGGAGAGCCTGCCCTTTCCGCGCAGCTTTTTAAACGCAGCGGAGAGCTTTTCGGTCAAGCCTTCAAATGCCATACATTACTCCTTTATTGATGCGCCGGCGCGCATGATCTGCTCGGCAAGCGCCTGTGCGCCGGGGATGGATTGCAGCTGCTTGCAGGCGGCCTCGATCTGGCGCAACGCGCCCGCCGCGCGCCGGTCGCGCGCGATGCAGCCGGTCACACGCTCAAACTCGCAAAGCGCGGTTTCCGCGCGGCTGAGCGAATCGTGAACACCCTGCCGGGTGATCCCAAGCTCACTTGAGATCTCACTCAAAGAAAGATCCTGATTATAATAGAGGTCGAAGCAGGTGCGCTGCTTCTGGCTCAGAAGCTCCCCGTAATAATCCAGAAGGAGCGACATTTGCAGCGCGTCGTGTTTCATGTCAGCCCTCCTGCCGTGTCAGCGTTTTTTCTTTACAGCTTGCCTATCATACCAGAAGGCAGAGGAAATGTCAAGCAAAAATCTTGACAGAATAAAAAGAATCCCCGTCCGCGCCGCGCGGCGGGAAAGCGGGGCACTGGTGTATGATACCTATTTACAATTTGGTGACAATGTGTTAAAATCGAGAAACAAAAACACGCCGCCCTGCGGCTTATTACAACGAACAGGAGGACCTGCATGAAACGAATCACAGCATGGCTTTTGGCCGCCTGCCTGATGGCGGGGCTTCTGGCCGCCCCGGCGGGCGCGGCAGAGCGCGATGGGATCTATCAGACGACGCTGATGCTTGCAAATGAAGTGGAGCTGGCGGAAATGACGCATGCCGGGGGCAGCAGTCTGAAGCCGGAGCATGTTTTGCAGCAGCATGTGCTTACATACGAGCCAGACGGCGAGGTCTGGCCGATGGTGATCTACGGCTCAACGCTCTACGGCAGAAGCACCATGAGCCAGATCGCAAAATATCTCGACGAAAAGGAGCTGAGCCTTGTGGCGGGCGTGAACGGCTCGTTTTTCGACATGACGACCGGCATTCCCTATGGCTTTGTTGTGACAGACGGCATACTGCGCACAAGCGGCAATGTGCCCTCGGTCGGCTTTTATGAAAACGGCTCTGCCGTGATCGGCACACCGGAGGTACACGTCTATTTAAATGGCGGCGCATTTACCGACACCGAGATTTTCTACAATAAAGCGCTGACAACGGCCAACGGCATCGGCCTTTATTCGCGCGATTACGACACAAAGACAAAAAACACCATCCCGGCCTACAATCTTATTCTGACCCCGGCTGCCGGGGGCAAGACTGCGCTGACGCTTCCGGGCGAGCTGGAGCTGGTGGTGAGCCAGATCGCGGCAGGCACAGCCTCCTGCGCCATCCCGGAGGGCGGCTTTGTCCTCTCGATTGCGGAAAAGACGACTTACGCAAGTGCGCTTTCCGGCCTGAAAGCGCTCAAAACAGGAGACCGGCTCAAAATCTCGGCGCTCTGCGCAGATGAATGGAAGCCCGTCCAATACGCCTGCGGTGCGGGGGAGCTTCTTGTGGAGGACGGGAAGGCGCTTGACGCTTTTACGCTGGACTCCAAAGATGAGCAGCGCGCGAGAACCGCCGTTGGCGTGAAGCGAAACGGCGAGGTCATTTTCTATACCGCTGACGAGTCTTCGACCTCCGGCGGCATGGATCTTTCGGATCTTGCGCAGATGATGCAGGCGCTTGGCTGTGAGCGGGCAGTGAATCTGGACGGCGGCGGGTCGACGATGCTGGGCGTTCAGTATCCGGGCTACGACAAATGCGCCACGGCCAACACCCCGACCGACGGCAGCCAGCGTGCCTGCGCGAATTTCATCTTCCTTGTGCGCGAAAAAAAGAGCGCGCGCAAGGCCGCGCAGCTGTTTGTCTATCCTTATTATGTCCGCGCGCTTCCGGGCGCGTCGGTGAGCTTTACCGCGAAGGCGGCAGACCGCGATTATATGGCGGCGGAGCTTCCGGGCGCGGTGCAGTGGACAAGCGACCGCGGGCTTGTAGCAGACGGCGTTTTGCAGCTGGATGCGGAAAGCAGCGCCCCCGGCGTTGTGGTCTCGGCCACGTCCGGCGGCCTGACGGCGGATGCATGGGTCGCAGTTTTGCAGGAGGTAACGGAGATTACGCTGCAAAAGGCGAACACGACGGCAAAGCTCAAAGGTCTGCATGTGGCAGGGGAGTCGGAAACCCAGCTCACGGCCAGCGCCTCTTACTATGGCGCGGCGGTCTTATCCAGCGCAAAGAGCTTTACCTGGCAGACAACGGGCGGCATCGGCGTGGTTTCCTCTGACGGGAAGTTTACCGCCGCCGCAGTTACGAAGGCCACGGAGGGCACGATCGAGGTCTCCTATGGCAAGACGAGCGTATCGATTCCCGTGACCATCAGCCCCGCGAACCCCTTCTCCGACACAAAGGGACACTGGGCAGAGGACTATATCAACGAGCTTTATTTCGCGGGAACGCTCACGGGCTCTTCCGGGAAGGACGGCAAGCTTCTCTACCGCCCGGATGACTCCATGACGCGGCAGGAGTTTGTTGTGGCGCTCATGCGCTATTTAAAGGCAGACGCGGGCGCGTATACGTCGGTCACGCTTCCCTTTGCCGATGCGGCAAAGATCGACGCCTGGGCGATGGACGCCATGAAGGCGGCCTACAGCCTTGGCTATCTTGGCGGCTCGAAGGAGCAGGGAAAGCTCTACGCGCATCCGCTTTCAACGATCTCGCGGCAGGAGGCGATGGTAATCCTCTCGCGCACGCTTCCGGCAGACGCCGAGGCGGCGACGGACTTTGCAAAATGGTTTACGGATGCGTCGCTGGCCGCCGATTGGGCTTATGACGGGCTTGCAAAAATGCTGCGCGCCGGAATCATCTCCGGCTCAAACGGAAAGCTTGACCCCACCGGAACGGTTACACGCGCGCAGGTCGCCAAGATGCTCTGGGCGCTTGGCAATCAGTAAGCAATAAAATAGCAGCTGCCGAAAAGCGCCTATGCGCTTTTCGGCAGTCTGTTTTAAGATTGTCAAAAAACTATCCAGCAGGCTGCCCTGACAGAGCAGCGGGGGAAGAGTGAAGGGGGCAAAAAGCCCCCTTCGCGTTCAATCGACCCAGTTTTTCAGGCTTTATGAAAAGCTTGAAAAACTGCTTTCAGCGTGACGAAAAAGTATTTTCGTCACGCTGAAAGCAGCCTGCACATTGTGCAGGCTGCTTTGCTTTGCAATTTGGAAAGAGGGGGAACTTACTTGACCTCGACCTCTGCGCCAGCTTCCTTGAGCTCGGCAGCGAGCTTCTCGGCGTCGTCCTTGGAGATTGCTTCCTTGACGTTCTTGGGAGCGCCATCGACGAGCTCCTTCGCTTCCTTCAGGCCCAGGCCGGTGACGGCACGGACGACCTTGATGACAGCGATCTTGTTAGCGCCGGCGGACTTCAGCACGACGTCGAACTCGGTCTTCTCTTCCTCAGCAGCAGCAGCGCCAGCAACGGGAGCAGCAACAGCAGCGGCAGCGGCGGAAACGCCGAACTCGTCTTCCAGAGCATGAACCAGCTCAGCCAGCTCAAGAACGGTAAGAGTCTTAACTTCTTCGATCATAGCAGTAATCTTTTCGGATGCCATTTTAAATTACCTCCAATTATAATTGAATTGTTTTGTGTTTTGGTTGAAATTAAGCTTCTGCTTCCGCAGCCTCTGCGGGAGCGCCGCCCTTCTGCTCCAGAATCTGGTTCAGGACAACAGCGAGCGAGGAAATGGGAGCGAGGAACGTGCCGAGAACCTGCGCGACGAGCGCGTTCTTGGAAGGCAGCTCACCGAAGGACATAAGCTCTTCAACAGACAGAACCTTACCTTCGACCATGCCGCCCTTGATCTTGACGACGTTCTTGTTCTTCTTGGCAAATTCGCAAATGACGCGAGCCGGAGCGATGGGGTCTTCCGTGGTGGAAGCCATGGATGTCGTGCCGTTGAGCAGCTCATCGAACTCGGTGTAGCCGGCCTTGTTGGCGGCGAAGCGGGTCAGGGTGTTCTTAACGACAGAATATTCGACATTCGCAGCACGGAACTGGTTACGCAGCTCGGTATCCTGTGCGACGGTGATGCCCTTGTAGTCTACAAAAACAGCAGAAGTAGCGTTCTGAATTTTATCAGACAGAGCATCAACGATGGATTTCTTGGTCTCTAAAACCTTTGCGTTGGGCATGAATGTCACCTCCGAGAAATAAAATGTCCTCATGCCAGAAGACATGAGGACACAAAAATGTTACCATTTGTGCGAAACCTCGGCAGGATGAGCAAACTCATTACGGCAAAAGCCTCCTGCTGTCTTTGGCAGCCTGAATATTATAGCAGATAAATGGGAATTGTCAAGGACAAAATTACAGCTTCGTTGCCGCGACCTTGACGCCGGGGCCCATCGTGGAAGCGACGGTGCAGCTTCTGACGTACTGACCCTTTGCAGCGGCGGGCTTGGCCTTGATGACAGCGCCCATCAGAGCGTTGAAGTTCTCAACGAGCTTCTCCGTGCCGAAGGAAGCCTTGCCGATCGGGCAGTGGATGATGTTGGTCTTGTCGAGACGGTACTCGATCTTACCAGCCTTGATCTCCTTGACGGCGGACGCGACGTTGGGGGTCACAGTGCCGGCCTTGGGCGAGGGCATAAGACCCTTCGGGCCGAGAACCTTACCGAGACGGCCAACGATACCCATCATGTCGGGGGTAGCGACGACGACGTCGAAGTCGAACCAGTTTTCCTTCTGGATCTTCTCAACGAGCTCCATGCCGCCTGCGAAGTCAGCGCCGGCTGCGAGTGCTTCGTCGAGCTTGGCGTCCTTGGCGAAAACGAGAACTCTGCGGGTCTTGCCGGTGCCGTTCGGAAGAACGATTGCGCCGCGAACCTGCTGGTCAGCGTGACGGGAGTCAACGCCGAGCTTGATATGAACCTCGACGGTTTCGTCGAACTTTGCGGTGGCGGTCTTGATGACCAGATCCATTGCGTCAGCAACCTCGTACTGCACGCTGCGGTCGATCAGCTTCGCGCTGTCGACGTACTTTTTACCTTTAAACAATGTAATATCCTCCTTAGTGGTGATGCGGAATAATCCTCCCACATATTTATGAGGCTCGGCCGAATGCCGAAATACCTCGGGTCAAGCGAAATCAGTCGACAACAGTGATACCCATGCTGCGGCAGGTGCCTGCAACCTGGCTCATCGCGGCTTCGATGGTGTTGGCGGTCAGGTCGGGCATTTTGCGCTCGGCAATTTCCTTGACCTGTGCCTTGGTGATGGTAGCGACCTTGTCCTTGTTGGGAACGCCGGAACCCTTTTCGATGCCCAGGGTCTTGAGAACGAGGGTCGGGGTGGGGGGCGTCTTGGTGACGAAGGTAAAGCTGCGGTCAGCGTAGACCGTGATGACGACCGGAATCTTGAAGCCAGCCTGATCCTTGGTACGCTCGTTGAACTCTTTGATAAACTGGGAAATGTTGACGCCGTGCTGGCCGAGAGCCGGGCCGACAGGGGGCGATGCGGTTGCCTTTGCGGCAGGAATCTGAAGCTTGATATAACCTGTTACTTTCTGTGCCATGATAAGCACCTCCTGAATAGATGTGGTGATACGCACGGGGCGTATTTCTGGCGGGGACGAGCCCCTCCCACGTTCTGGCCGTCTGAGCCAGATGGCTTAGTCGCTGACCAGCTCAACCTGGTCAAGCTCGAGTTCGACAGGCGTCTCGCGGCCAAACATGGACACGATCACGCGAACCCGGTTCTTTTCGATATCAACCAAATCGACAACACCCGTAAACGAGGTCAGAGGGCCGTCTGCGATCTTGACGGTGTCGCCCGCCGCGTAGGCCACGACGATCTCATGCTTTTCAACGCCAAGCTGCAGAACCTCTTCCTCCGTCAGCGGCGTGGGCTTTGTGCCCGAGCCGACGAAGCCGGTCACGCCGCGAACGTTTTTGATGATGTACCATGCCTCGTCGGACATGATCATCTTTACCAGCACATAGCCGGGGAAAACCTTGCGGTCGTAAGTCTTCGGGCCGTTGTCCGTGATCTCGGTGACGGTCTCCATCGGGATGGAGACAACATGGATGAGATCCTCCAGATGACGGGTCTCGATGGTTTTTTCGATGGTGGCCTTGACGGTATTTTCATAGCCGGAATAGGTATGCACAACATACCATTTTGCTGCTTCCGCCATGACGCTACCTAGCCTTTGACGAGGGTAATAATACCGTTGACGACAACGCCGCCGACTGCATCAAATACCCAAATGCAGATGCCGACGACCAGCACGCAGGCCAGAACGATGAGCGTATTGTTGATCATCTGACTCCTGGTGGGCCATACGACCTTTTTCAGCTCGCTCTTCATCTCGCGGAACCAACGGCTGATGCGCTTGCCGGCACGCACAAAGAAGTTTTCCTTTTTTGCTTCTGCCATGATTTCACCCTTTCTGCAATGTCTGCGCCATTGCCTTACTTCGTCTCGCTGTGAACGGTATGCTTCTTGCAGAATCTGCAATACTTCTTCATCTCGAGACGGTCAGGGTCGTTCTTCTTGTTCTTCATGGAGTTGTAGTTTCTCTGCTTGCATTCGTTGCATCTGAGTGTGATCTTTACACGCATTGTTCGGCACCTCCTTAAAATCTTGCCTCCCTGTATGACCGCGCTCTATGGTAAATTTAGGTGACGCCGAAACTACACTGGCGTCAGCGCGGCTGAAAAAACGGCATAGTACACCCTTTTTTCGCAGGTGAAAACATCATACCGCAAATGCGCCTGCGTGTCAACAAAAAATTTGGAAAACCGGGAGAAATTTTTACGCCGCATTGCCTTTGCCCCGCAAAAATGATACAATAGCCCAAAAACTGCGGCGCGCTGCGCCGGAATGGAGAGGCAGCAATGAAGATCATGGCAATCGACTATGGCGACGCACGGACAGGCGTGGCCGTTTCAGACGCGCTGGGGATGCTGGTCGGCTCGACGCGCGTCATTGAATCGTGGAACCGGGAGAAAACTGCGCAGATGGTCGCAGAGGCCTACAGAGCCTCCGGCGCAGAGCGCCTTGTGATGGGCTTTCCCCGGAACATGGACGGCACGGAAGGGCCAAGGGCGGAGCTTTACCGCGAATTTGCGGCAAAATTAGAGGAACTTCTGGGCGTTTCGGTCGTCTTATGGGATGAGCGGCGGACGACCATTGAGGCCCACCAGATCTTATCTGACCACAATTACCACGGCAAAAAGCGCAGGAAGACCGTTGATGCTGTGGCGGCGAGCCTGATTTTAGAGGGCTACCTGAATTATCTTCGCACACATGGAGCGTGAGACATGTTTCAAGGTTACAGTGACAAGACCGTAGATTTCTTCTGGGATCTGCGCTTTAACAATTCAAGAGAGTGGTTTCATCCGCGCAAGGCGCAGTTTCAGGAATATATCATGAACCCGACCAAGGAGCTTTCGGGCGCGCTTTATGACTGGCTGGGGAAAGAATATCCGAAGCTTCACCTGAATCTTCACATCTCAAAAATCTACCGCGACGCAAGACGGCTTTTTGGAAGAGGCCCTTTGAAGGATCACATCTGGTTTTCCTTCCAGAATGCGCTGGAGGGGCGTCAGAACGCACCCTGCCTCTGGTTTGAGCTTGGCTGCGAGGGCTACAGCTACGGCTTTGGCTACTGGTGTGAGCCGGCTGCGGCGGCAAGATTTCGGAAGCTTGCCGACCAGAAGCCCGATAAGCTCGAGGCGCTGGCCGCAAAGCTTTCCGCGCAGGATACCTTTTATTTAAGAGGCCCGGAATACGCAAGGCCGAAAGGGCATGCAGACGATGCACTTGCCGAGTGGTATAACCGCCGCTCGTTTTCCATCGCCTGCGAGCGCGCTTACGACGAGCTTTCGTATTCTCCCGCGCTTTTGGACGCAGTAAAAGACGGCTTCCGGTTCTTGATGCCGTATTACGAGTATTTTGACGCATCGTACCGCATGGCAGACTGACTGCCTGCGGCGGGAAAGGAGCACAAGTTGAAACGAAGACTGTTTGCTTTCGCGCTGGTATGGATGCTTCTGGCGGCGCTGTGCGCCTGCGCGCAGAAGACGGAGGCTGATTCCCAAAAGAATCAGCCCTATACGGTAAACAGCAACGGTGTCAGCTACACTGTCACGCCGGAAAACAACAACAGCGGCTCGATTTCAGACGGCGAAAATATCTACCATTATGTATATGAAGCGGCCGGGCGTGGTTACGCCGTGACCTTTACCTACCCGGACGGCGAAACCTACACCTGGACTGAGACAGACATTGGTTCTACCGGGGGAACAAGCCTTAATTTTGACTTTTCCAAGTACCCGGACGGCATGGAGCTTCAATCAGTTCTGGAAAGAGAAAACCCATCCAAGCCGAAGAAGACGGAGAAAAATGTACCGCTCATCCTGCTGCTTCTGCTCATTGGCGCGATCAACACAGCCTTCCCAAGGGCGGCGTGGTATCTGGAGATGGGCTGGAAGCTCAAGGACGCAGAGCCGTCGGAGGCCGCGCTGGGCGCAAACCGCGCCGCGGGCGTGCTCGCGCTCGTCATCGGCGTCATTATGATGCTGGCATAAAACTGCTCCCGGTGTGTCAATGGCCGCAGCCATTGACACGCCGGAGCGCATCTGCTATAATAAGCGAAATTTTTACGACAGGAGGAACGGCTGCACCATGGAAAGTGACAGTAGTGACGACGATCACGGTAAGCTGACGGTTCATATGGATGTATTGGCATATCTGCGCTGCTGAAAAGCCGGGCGGACGTGCTTTTTTGCGTCTTTCGGGCAATTTGAATTTTAAAATCTGAGAGTATTTAAGGAGAGTATGAACTTTGGCTACCAGTACGTATCTTATCATTATGGCGGTCTGTCTTTTGTTGTCGGCCTATTTTTCGGCAACGGAAACAGCCTTTTCTTCCCTCAATCTGACAAAGCTTAAAACTCTGGCCGAGCAGGGCGACAAAAAGGCGACGCTGGCCTGCCAGCTGGAAGAAAAATATGACAAGCTGATCTCGACCATTCTGATCGGCAACAACATTGTAAACATCGCCACGGCCTCCATTGGCACAGTGATCTTCGTGCGAAGACTGGGCGATGTCGGCGCGACGGTCTCAACGGTCGTGGTAACAGTGGTCGTGCTGATCTTCGGCGAAATTTCCCCCAAGAGCATCGCTAAGGACTGCGCCGAGCAGTTTGCCATGTTCTCCGCGCCCATCATCCAGCTTTTGATCTGGCTTTTCACGCCGCTCAATTTTATCTTTTCCCTGTGGAAAACGCTGCTGGCAAAGCTTTTCCGCCTGAACCCGGACAGCAAAATGTCGCAGGCAGAGCTTTTGATGCTGGTCGACGAGGTGCAGCAGGACGGAAGCATTGATAAAAACGAGGGCGAGCTTCTCAAAAATGCCATCGAGTTTTCCGAGCAGGAGGCGCAGGAGATCTTAATTCACCGCGTTGACCTGGCGGCGCTGCCGCTCGATGCGGGCAAAGAGGAATTTGCGGCGCTGTTTGCCGAGACGAGATATTCAAGACTTCTTGTCTACCGCGAGAGCATCGACGATATCCTTGGCACAATCCATCAGAAGGATTTTTATTCCGGCTGCGGCATTACGGAAAAGCCGCTGGAAGAAATTCTGACGCCGGTCATTTTTGTGCTGGAAAATGAGCCGATCAGCCTGCTTCTGAAAAAGCTCCAGAAGGCAAAGACGCAGGTTGCGGTCGTGGTCGATGAATACGGCGGCACATGCGGCATCGTGACGATGGAGGACATTCTGGAGGAGCTTGTGGGCGAGATCTGGGATGAGCATGACGAGGTGGAGGTGCTGTTCCAGAAGACCGGCGCGGACAGCTATCTGGTGGACGCGGGCATGGATCTGGACGATTTTGAAAAGCACTTTGATTTGAAGCTTGACTCGGAGATGAACTCCGTCAGCGGCTGGGTCATGGAGAAAATCGGGCGCATGCCGGAAGCGGGCGATGCGTTTGAAGAAGATGGCCTACAGGTGCGCGTGGCGGCGGTGGAGGGCCACCGCGTCGAGAAAATCGAGGTGCGCTGTGCGCGCCAGATGGCTGCTGAGCTTGGCTGACGCGCCGGGCAGCCTCCAAAATATCAAAAGCCCCGCACATGGCGTCCGGCCATGTGCGGGGAACTTATTTCAGACAGGCTTTTTCCGGCTTGCCGGTCTGCGCTGTGCGTCAATGCGTCATTTCCTGGATTTGCGGCGCTTGATGGAATACCGGCGCAAGCGCGGGGTAGAGCGCGTCATAGCGCTGGCGCAGGGCGCGGTAGGCGGCAAAGGAATCTGGCTCCGGCGAGATGACGCTGGCCTGCGCGATGCAGGCCACAGCCTGCGAAAGATCGGCATAGAGCCCGATGCCAACGCCTGCGGCGGCTGCCGCGCCAAGGGTCGCAGCGGTGTCGGTGAAGGTCGTGACGTCGTGCAGCGTGACCTCGCAGATGCTGGAAATGATCTGCTTCCAGAGCTTTGATTTTGCGCCGCCGCCGATGATGCGAAGCTCACCCAGCGCGCTCTGCTCACGAAGAACGTCGAGAATCTGGCTCAGGCCACAGCCAACGCCCTCCAGCACGGCGCGCAGGAAATGCTCACGCCGGTGCTGCTGGGTCATGCCGAAGAAGACGCCCTGCGCCTGCTCATCATAGACCGGCGAACGCTCTCCTTCCAGATACGGCAGGAAGATCAGCCCCTGCGCCCCGGCGGGGACGTTGCTGGCCGCAGCATCAAAGCTGCGCGGCGAGCTGACGTCAAAAAGCTTCTGCGCCCAGTTGACGCATTTGCCCGCACAGCGCATCGAGCCGAAGATGGAGTAGCTTTCGCCGTCGAGCGTGCAGATATGCCCCAGGCGGCGCTTGGGGTCAAAGAAGGGCGCGGCAAGCTGCCCCGCGATCCAGGCCGAGGTATCCAGACTCATGCAGCCAGCGCCATTTTCCGCAACGCCCGCGCCCACGCTTTCACATGCGCTGCTGCCGCCCCCGGCGCAGACCGGGATACCGGCGCGAAGGCCAAGATGCGAGGCGGCCTCCTGGCTGAGATGCCCGACGATCGCGGTGGCGCGGTGGGGCGTGGGGAGCTTTTGCGGCGCAAGGCCGAGCGCGGCCAGAAGCGGCTCGTCGTAGCGAAGCGTGCGAAGATTCAAAAGCCCCGCGCGCGAGGCGTCTGAAAAGTCGGTCGTGTCCATGTTGCCGGTCAGGCGGTAGACCAGATAATCCTTGCACTGAAGGAAGCGGACGGCCTTTTCATAGACCTCCGGCTGGGTCTGCTTCAGCCAGAAGGCCTTGCAGATGCTCAGCTCCGGCGCAAGGACATTGCCGGTGACCTCATAAAAGGCGTCTGCGCCGCAGCGCGCGGCGATGTCCTGCATACAGGCGGCGGGGCGCAGGTCGCGCCGGAGCATGGCCGGGCGGAGCGTCTGCCCCTCTGCGTCCATCGCGAGAAGCCCCAGCATATGCCCGGAAAGGCCGATGGCGTCGACGCGCTTTAAAGACTCCGGGGCAAGCTCGCGCAGCATCAGCATGGCGCGCACTGCGCTCATCCACCAGTCGGCGGCGTCCTGCTCACAGCTGCCGTCCGGCAGCTGGCGGGTGGGGTAGGTCGTGGTAACGTTTCTCAGAATATTCAGCTTCTCATCGACAAGCGAGGCGCGAAGGCCGCTGGTGCCGATGTCGAAGACGAGAATCACGGTATGCAAAGTCTATCACTCCATCTGTTTTATATCGAAGAACCGGCCTGGCCGGAAAAGCTCTCGTCTTATTGTAGTATATCTTCGGGCAAAAGGAAAGCGCGATTTGGAGAAAATCACAGTTTTCCGTTTTGCATAAATTTGTCTTGCATAATTCAGAAAAGTGTACTATAATTTTGACATATTTTTTCAGAAAGGAGCCCATTTTATGAGCAAAATTATCATTCCTGAAGGCTACCATACGCCGCTGTCGACTTATGAGATGCAGCGCGCCATCGAATTTATCAAGAGCAATTTTCAGGTGAATCTGGGAAATGCCCTGAATCTGCGCCGGGTGTCCGCACCCCTCTTTGTTGAAGAGAATTCCGGCCTGAATGATAATCTCAACGGCTACGAGCGGCCGGTGGGCTTTGACATTCCGGACGTCGGCGTGAACGCGCAGGTCGTCCATTCGCTGGCCAAGTGGAAGCGTCTTGCGCTCAAGCGCTATGAGTTTAACCCCGGCAAGGGCTTATTTACCGACATGAACGCCATCCGGCGCGATGAAGAGGTCGATAACCTGCATTCAGTCTATGTCGACCAGTGGGACTGGGAAAAGGTCATTACGCGCGAAGACCGCGACGAGACGTATCTCAGGCGCACCGTGCGCGATATCATCGGCGCGGTCTGCGAGACCAACGACGCGCTCGGCATCGCCTTCCCAAGCCTTCATACAAAGCTCGACCGCGAGGTGTATTTCATCACCACGCAGCAGCTGGAAGAGCTGTATCCGGACAAGACCCCCAAGGAGCGCGAGAACGCCATCTGCTGCGCGCACCACACGGTCTTCCTCATGCAGATCGGCGGCAAGCTCCGCTCCGGCAAGCCCCACGACGGGCGCGCGCCGGACTATGACGACTGGACGCTCAACGGCGATATTTTAATGTGGAACGAGACGCTGCAATGCTCCTTTGAAATTTCCTCCATGGGCATCCGCGTTGACGAGGCGGCCATGGAGCGGCAGCTGAAGCTTGCCGGGTGCGAGGCGCGCGCGGCGCTTCCGTTCCACCGGATGCTTTTAAACGGCGAGCTTCCGCTCACCATCGGCGGCGGCATCGGCCAGAGCCGTCTTTGCATGCTGATGATCGGCACGGCGCACATCGGCGAGGTACAGGCCAGCCTTTGGGACGCGGCCACACGAGATGCTTGCCAAAAGGCCGGCATTATGCTACTATAATAAAAATTCCGGCCTTTGGCCGCAGGAAAGAGGATGTATCATGACGGAACAGCTGACTCCCGTTCGTTCGTTATTTGAAGATCCCGCGTCATTTGCGGGCAAGCAGATCAAGGTCGGCGGCTGGGTGCGCAATCTGCGCGCCAGCAAGAACTTTGGCTTTATCAATCTCTCCGACGGTACGCATTTTTCGCAGTTGCAGGTTGTCTTCGGCGCAGAGCTGCCGAATTTTCAGGAGGTCTCGAAGCTGAACATCAGCGCGGCCGTCATCGTGACGGGTACGCTGGTTCTGACGCCGGATGCAAAGCAGCCCTTTGAGCTTCAGGCAGGCGAGGTCTCGGTCGAGGGCGCGTCCACGCCCGATTTCCCCATCCAGCCCAAGCGGCACTCAATGGAGTTTTTGCGGACGCTTCCGCATCTTCGCCCGCGCACAAATACCTTCCAGGCGGTCTACCGCGTGCGCAGCATCATTGCCTACGCCATCCACAAGTTCTTCCAGGAGCGGGGCTTTGTGTACGTCCACACGCCGATCATTACCGGCTCTGACTGCGAGGGCGCAGGCGAAATGTTCCAGGTCACAACGCTCGACCTCAATAACCTGCCGAAGCTGGAAGACGGCTCGGTCGACTACTCGAAGGATTTCTTCGGCAAGCAGACGAATCTGACTGTCTCCGGCCAGCTGAACGTCGAGGCCTTCGCGCAGACCTTCCGCAACGTCTATACCTTCGGCCCGACCTTCCGCGCCGAAAACTCCAACACCACGCGCCACGCCGCCGAGTTCTGGATGATCGAGCCGGAGATGGCCTTTGCAGACCTCACAGACGATATGCGCGTGGCTGAGGATATGATCAAGTTCATCATCTCCTATGTGCTGGAAAACGCGCCGGAGGAGATGGCGTTCTTCAACCAGTTTGTGGACAAGGGGCTGCTTGAGCGCCTTAACCACGTTGTCTCCAGCGAGTTTGGCCATGTGACCTACACCGAGGCCATCGAGCTGCTCACAAAGCATAACGACAGCTTTGACTATAAGGTCTTCTGGGGCTGCGACCTTCAGACCGAGCACGAGCGCTATCTGACGGAAAAAATCTTCAAGCGCCCCGTTTTCGTGACCGATTACCCCAAGGAGATCAAGGCCTTCTATATGAAGCTCAACGCCGACGGCAAGACCGTTGCGGCGATGGACTGCCTTGTTCCCGGCATCGGCGAGATCATCGGCGGCAGCCAGCGTGAAGATGACCTTGCGACGCTTGAAAACCGCATGGCGGAGCTTGGCCTGAAGCCGGAGGACTATGGCTTCTATCTCGATCTTCGCAAGTATGGCTCGACCCGCCACGCAGGCTTCGGCCTTGGCTTTGAGCGGTGTGTGATGTACCTGACGGGTGTGTCCAACATCCGCGATGTGCTCCCGTTCCCGCGGACGGTCGGCAACTGCGAGCTGTAAATCAAAAGCAGGCAGGCAAAGGCTTTGGCCTTTGCCTGTTTTTTTGGCGGCGGATGCGGCCTGTATGGACGGGTGTCCATGCTGCGCGGCACAGCAAAACAACGAAAGTCCACATAGAGGCCACGGTGCAAAGACACCAGTCTTTGCAATAAAGGCAGACAGAATTTAAAAACAGGAAAATGCACCGTTTTTTGCGCGTTAAGATGCAGAAAACTTTAGAAAAATTATGGAATATAAATGATTTTGTGAAAAAAGAACAGTTCGTGGACAAAAATGGACGTTAATTTTTACAGAAAATGAAAAAGTTTTGCTTGCATTTTTTGCCTTTGCCCGGTATAATTGGGAGCATGATTTGGAACACGCACAGTTGTGCGCTCCATAAAGACACAACCGGGAGGAATGAACCATGAAAAAGCTGATTGCACTGTTACTTTGCATCATCCTGGCGCTGGGCGTTTTTGCAGGCTGCGCCAGCCAGAGCACCGCACCTGCGCAGGAGGCTGCGAAGACGGAGCAGGCCGCCTCCAGCGCGGCAGAGTCTGAGGCAGCTTCGGCAGAGGAAGCTGCTGCGCCCGCCGCATCCGGCGACAAGGTCGTCAGAATCGGCGTCTTTGAGCCGCAGACCGGCGACAATGGCGCGGGCGGCAAGCAGGAGATCCTCGGCATGCAGTATGCAAACTACGTTCAGCCGACCGTTGAAATTGGCGGCGAGAGCTACGAGGTCAAGCTTGAGATCGTTGACAACCGCACGACCGCTGAAAATGGCCCCTCGGCCGCTTCGGAGCTTATGAACCGCGACGTGTCCATCGTCCTCGGCTCTTATGGCTCGGGCGTTTCGATGGCAGGCGGCACGGTCTTCCAGGAGGCTGGCGTTCCGGCCATCGGCGTGACCTGCACCAACCCGCAGGTGACCTCGGACTGCTCGGTCTACTACCGCATCTGCTTCCTTGACCCGTTCCAGGGTACGGTTCTTGCCAACTATGCCTATAAAGAGCTTGGCGTCACAACGGCCTACACGCTGGCCATGCTCGGCTCTGACTACGACCAGGGCCTGATCTACTACTTCACAGAGGCCTTCAAGAGCCTTGGCGGCACGGTCGTCTCTGAGGACTTCCCCGAGGGCAACGCAAACTTCGTCTCCTATATCAATAACGCCAAGTCGGCAGGCGCGGGCGTCATCTTCGCCCCGGTCTCCACCAACTACGCCCAGCTCATCATCGAGGCGGCCAGCGCCCAGGGCTTTGAAGGCGATCTCCTTGGCTCGGATACCTGGGACAACAACATGGTCATCGAGTCTGCCAAGGGCAAGAACGTCAAGATCGAGATCACGACCTTCTATCAGGAGGGCGGCGCACCTGAGTTCGACTCCGGCATCAAGCAGTGGATGAACGAAAACCCCGACGCGCTGACCAACAACGGCGGCAACGACATGGTTTCCGCAGTTACCGCGATGGGCTATGACGCCTACTTTACCGCCCTTGAGGCGATCAAGGCCGCCGGCTCGGCAGCACCCGCAGATGTGCTTGCAGCACTCTCCGGCGTCAGCTACGAAGGTGTTTCGGGTCTGATCGAGTTCGACGAGATCGGCGACGCGAAGCGCGACGCAGCCTACATCAAGACTGCCGACACCGAAGCGGGCGTGTGGGAATTCGTCAAGATCCAGGGCATTGAGTAAGAGAAAAAGCCAGAGCTGAGATTTTTTTCAGTCAGGAAAATGCATCCCGGCAGGCGCACCCGCCTTGCCGGGATTTCCTGTGGCGGACAAAGGGAGGGAATGCGTTTTCAGGACTTTTTCCGTGCTGCATGGACGGATATGCAGAAAAAACCAGAATTTTTGAAAGTTTTCCAGCGTTAAAAATCTTAACGGCCTGAAAAATAAACAGGCAAAATCCATAACTTCTGCCATATGAAATCCGCATACATGCATCCCTTTTTGTATATAATACGGCAAAAGCCACAAAAAAAGCCTTGCCTTTTTACAAAACCCTGTTTATAATAATAAAGCCGTGAATGACTGTACGTCACACACGGATAGTTTTGTAAGGAGGAACATCTTTCATGAAAAAGACTATCGCATTGCTTCTTTGCCTGTGCATGCTGACCTGCCTGTTTGTCGGCTGCACCAGCACGTCCACAAGTGGTGAACAGACTGCGGAGACTTCCGCCGCTGAGACCACGACCACAACCGAGACCGCCGCAACCACTGAGACCGAGTCTGCTTCCGGCAACAAGGTCGTCAAAATCGGCATCTTTGAGCCGCTGACGGGCGACAATGGCGCTGGCGGCAAGCAGGAGGCGCTTGGCGCGCAGTATGCGAACTATATCCAGCCGACCGTTGAGATCGGCGGCGAGACCTATGATGTCCAGCTTGAGATCGTCGACAACCGCACGACCGCTGAAAACGGCCCCTCGGCTGCTTCTGAGCTTGTCAACCGCGGCGTCTCCGTCGTGCTTGGCTCTTATGGCTCCGGCGTCTCGATGGCAGGCGGCACGGTCTTTGAAGAGGCTGGCATCCCGGCCATCGGCATCGGCTGCACCAACCCGCAGGTCACCTCTGACTGCTCGGTCTACTTCCGTATCTGCTTCCTCGATCCGTTCCAGGGCACGGTTCACGCCAACTACACCTACAAGGAGCTTGGCGGCACGAAGGCTTATACCCTCGCCATGCTCGGCTCTGACTATGACCAGGGTCTTGTCTACTACTTCAAGGAAGCCTTTGAAGGCCTTGGCGGCACGGTAACCTCCGAGGACTTCCCCGAGGGCAACGCAAACTTCGTCTCCTACATCAATAACGCGATGGCTGCCGGTGCAGACGTTATCTTCGCGCCGGTCTCCACCAACTACGCACAGCTCATCATCGAGGCCGCTGCGGCGCAGGGCTTCGAGGGCGCGATCCTTGGTACAGACACCGTCGATAACAACATGGTGCTTGAGGCCACCAAGGGCAAGAACGTCAACCTGCTCGTCACCACCTTCTATCAGGAAGGCGGCACGCCGGAATTCGACGCCGGTATCAAGGAGTGGCTGAACGCTAACCCCGACATGATGACCAACAACGGCGGCAACGACGTTGTCGCGGGCGTTACGGCGATGGGCTATGATGCATACTTTGTTGCAATTGAGGCGCTCAAGGCTGCCGGTTCGACCGACCCCGCCGCTGTCCTCGCAGCACTGCCCAACACCCACTATGAAGGCGTCTGCGGCCTGATCGAGTTCGACGAGATCGGCGACGCAAAGCGCGACGCGGCCTTCATCAAGACCGCCAACACCGAGACGGGCAACTGGGACTTCGTCAAGGTGCAGGGCGTCGAGTAATCATTACGATTCCAAAAACTTCAAATCTGTACTCCAGCAGCTCTGGCGGGGCATCAGCCCCGCCAGAGTTTAAACCGTAGGATACGGGAGTCGTGCAGCGCTGCTGCGGGGCCTCCATCATCCTTGAAATCTAGTCAGGAGGTTCCTTAATTATGCAAGGGCTGCTCCCTTATATCATCAACGGCATTTCCTCAGGCGGCCAGTACGCACTGATCGCCATCGGCTACACGCTGGTCTATGGCATTCTGCGTCTGATCAACTTCGCCCACGGTGATGTCTTCATGGTCGCGGGACTCATCATGGTCTACGCGTCCGCGTCGCTGCCGATGTATCTGGCGCTTCCGCTGGTGCTGATTCTGACATCGGTGCTCGGCTTTACAATCGAGCGTGTGGCCTATAAGCCGCTTCGCTCCGCGCCGAGAATGTCTCTGATGGTCTCCGCCATTGGCGTGAGCTATCTCATCCAGAACCTCGCGTTCTATCTGACCGGCGGTCTTCCGCAGCCGGTCACCAACCCCATCCCCTGGGTCGCCGACATGATTACCGTATTCGGCGCGCAGACCAAGCGCGTGACGCTCATCACCCCGGTGCTGACGGTTCTGCTGGTGCTGGTGCTGCTGTGGCTGACCCGCAAAACGAAAATCGGCATGGCCATGCGCGCGGCCTCCAAGGACTTTGAGACGGCGCAGCTCATGGGCATCAAAATTAACGCGGTCATTTCCTTTACGTTCGTCATCGGCTCGTTCCTTGCAGCCGTTGGCGCAATGCTGTACTTTACGAACTACCCCAACGTCGCCATTACCTCCGGCAGCATGCCGGGTCTGAAGGCGTTCGTTGCAGCGGTCTTCGGCGGCATTGGCTCGATTCCGGGCGCAGTCGTCGGCGCATTCATCATCGGCCTTTGCGAAGAGCTCATCAAGGGCATTGGCTACTCAACGTTCTCGGATGCATTCACGTTTGTCATCCTGATCGTTGTTCTGTGCGTCAAGCCGACGGGTCTGTTCGGTGAGAAAGCCACCGATAAGGTCTAAGGAGGTGCCGGAATGAAAAAGAACAATCAAAGAGAATCCATCATCATTGCGGTGATTTTGCTTGTGATCCTGGCGGTTGCGTTCTTCCTGGATGCAAAGCTGCCGAGTTATCACATTGCCATTAAGGTCATCAAGAAGGCAGCCGTCTATTCTCTGGTCGCCGTTTCGATGAACCTTCTGACAGGCTTTACAGGTCTGTTCTCCCTTGGCCAGGCGGGCTTTATGCTCCTTGGCGCATACGCCTATGCGGTTTTGAGCATCCCGGTTGCAAAGCGCGCGGGCGTGTATCAGTATTTTGATGGCGGCATTGTGCAGTTCTCGCTGCCGGAGGTTTTTTCCGGCTTCCTCGGCGAGTCGGTCGGCCCGATCGTCGGTATGCTGGCGGCGCTTGTCATTGGTGGCCTGATCGCGGCTCTGGTCGCGTATCTGATCGGTCTTCCGGTTCTGCGTTTGAAGTCTGACTATCTGGCCATTGCAACGCTCGGCTTTGCCGAGATCGTGCGTGCGTTTTTCCAGTGGAACGCGCTTGGCCCGCTCACCAACGGCTCGAACCTTCTGAAAAGCTACCCCGACCTTGGCGGCGCAAGCGCATACCTCATTTTAATTGGCCTCTTTGTTGCGGGAATTCTGCTTCTGATCAACTCGACCTACGGCAGAGCCTTCAAGGCCATCCGCGACGATGAGATCGCGGCGGAGGCTATGGGCATCAACCTCGCGCACCATAAGAAGATGGCCTTCGTCATCTCCTCGTTCTTCGCGGGCGTTGGCGGCGGCATGCTCGCCATGTACATGGGAACGGTGCAGGCGCTCTCGTTCAAGAGCTCGATGACGTATGAGATTCTGCTGATCGTTGTCATCGGCGGCATTGGCTCGATCACCGGCTCTGTCATCACGAGCTTTTTGTACATCGCAAGCCTGGAGTGGCTGCTGCGCGGACTTGACTCCGGAAGCTTCCTTGGCATTGAAGCGCCGGGTCTCTTTAAAAACGGCTTCCGTATGGCGGTGGTTTCGATCATCATCATGTGCGTCGTTCTGTTCTTCCGCAAGGGCATCATGGGCGACAAGGAGCTGTCTGATCTTCTAAAACGGAAAAAGAAAGCGCCGAAGGGAGGCAGTAGCAATGGCTGAATCTGTTCTGCACGTTGAAAACGTGACCATGCAGTTTGGCGGCGTTGTGGCCGTCAACAACCTGTCCATGGATATCTACGAGGGCGAGATCGTCGCGCTCATCGGCCCAAACGGCGCCGGTAAGACCACGGCCTTCAACTGCATCACGGGCGTTTATGAGCCGACCAACGGAAAGGTTGACTTCTGCGGCAAGACCATTGTGGAAAACCATCCGCAGGGCAAGATGAAAAAGCTCTACGCTGGCGACAGCAAGGAGCTCTACCCGCACGTCATCTCCCATACGCCGGACTATATCACGCAGATGGGCATTGCAAGAACGTTCCAGAATATCCGCCTGTTTAAATCCATGACGGTGTTCGACAATGTTCTGACGGCGATGCACCTGAGAAGAACCTCGAATGTTTTTACGGCCACCTTCCGCCTCAACCGCAAGGAAGAGGCCGCCCAGCGGCAAAAGACGCTGGAGCTGTTGGAAATCGTGGGGCTGGCGGAGCTCAAAGACGAGCTTGCAACCTCGCTTCCTTACGGCAAGCAGCGCCGGCTTGAGATCGCGCGCGCTCTTGCGACCGACCCGAAGCTTCTGCTTCTTGACGAGCCGGCCGCCGGCATGAACCCGCAGGAGACCGAGGAGCTGACTGCCTTCATCCGCGAAATTCGCGAGAAGTTCGGCCTGACCATCTTCCTCATCGAGCACCACATGAATCTGGTCATGGACATCTCCGACCGGATCTATGTCATCGACTTTGGCCGTCAGATCGCCACAGGCGTTCCGGCGGAGATTCAGAACGATCAGCGCGTTATCGACGCATATCTGGGGGTGGACGAGGATGGCTAATATTCTGGAAATCAAAAACCTTGTCGTCTCCTACGGCGGCATCGAGGCCGTCAAGGGCATTGACCTGACGGTGGAAGAGGGGAAGATCGTGACCCTCGTCGGCTCAAACGGCGCGGGCAAGTCCACGACGCTCAAAACCATTGCGGGTCTGGTGAAGCCCAAGGCGGGCGACATCATCTTCAATGGCCAGAGCCTTCTTGGAAAATCGACTGACCAGATCGTCTCCACCGGCGTGACCCTCGTTCCCGAGGGGCGGCGTGTGTTCCCGAATCTGACGGTAGCGGAGAATCTTAAAATCGGCGCGTACCTTCGCAAAGACTCGATCAAGGCCGACATGGAGCATGTTTATGAGCTGTTCCCGCGTCTTCGTGAGCGCGAGTGGCAGCTGGCAGGTACGCTCTCCGGCGGCGAGCAGCAGATGCTGGCCGTTGGCCGCGCGCTGATGGCGAATCCGAAGCTGGTCATGATGGACGAGCCGTCGCTGGGTCTGGCGCCGCTGGTTGTCAAGGGCATCTTTGACATCATCAAGGAGATCAACCGCCAGGGCATCACGGTTCTTCTCATCGAGCAGAACGCAAACATGGCGCTCAAGACGGCGGACTGGGCTTACGTCATGCAGACAGGCACGATTCTGATGCAGGGCACGGGCAGAGAGCTTCTTGAAAACGAAGAGGTCAAGACAGCCTATCTTGGCAAGGCAAAATAAAATGCGAACCGCCCCGGAAGCAATAGCTTTCGGGGCGATTAAAATTGGCGGCAAATGCCTTTGCCGCCAAAAAGCTTGCAGCCCGCTGTAGCGCAAAGTTTTGGCAGCTTTGCTGCCAAAATTCACGTTTGCGGGCTGATAAGTATTTTTGGCCACGTACATACCGCGGCCAAAAATAAATCCAATTTTCTTCGTGCCTGTGGGCACGAACGGCTCGAGGCTTTTTCGATAACCTAAATCGTGGCTTCAAGTTGATGAGAAAGATGGAGCGTTTTTGCAAAGCCCTCGGCGGCCTCAAGATAGCCGGTCGCATCCTCCAGATTCTTTGCCGCGCAGACCACGCCGTGCCCGCCAAGCAGGCAGATGGGGCTGTCGGCAAGGGCTTTTTCAATGCCCTGATGCACTTCATGCGTCCCGGCCTTGCCGTAGGGCAGGCAGATGAAGCGGGAGAAGGCCTTATGAAGCGGCGTCTTTTCCGGAAGGACAAAGTCGCGCTCTAAAAGCGCATAGGCCGTGAGGTAAGAGCAGTGGCTGTGGATGACGGCATTCACATCCGGCCGCGCGCGGTAGATGGCCTGATGGAGAAAAAATTCACTTGTGCGCGGAAAGGGGCCATCGAGCTGTGTGCCTTCTTCGTCGAGCACACACACATCCGCCGGTGATAACAGCAGCTTCATGCGGTGCGAGGGCGTGATGTAGATGCGGCCACAGCTTCGGTCAAAGACGGAGATGTTCCCCTCCAGACCGTTTACAAAGCCCTTCTGCTCTAAAATGTGCGAAAATTCTGTAAGCTCCCGCCGGTAATCCATATTGCATCCTCCTGCTGCTTTTTCTGCGTCGGTATCAGTTTACCGCGTTGGCGGCGGCAAGTCAACGAAAAATGCAGATTTTGCAAATTCCGGGGTGCAGGGCTTGGATTTCCCATGAAAATGTGATATGATAAGCAAAATTGCGATTTGAGGCGAGGATAAGACAAACATGGAACAGAATCTGACGTTTGCAGAGCTTGGTCTGTCAAAGGAAATTTTGCAGGCGCTGGAGAGCCGTGGCTACGGCTACCCCACGCGCATCCAGGCGGAGGCCATTCCGCCGTTTATGCAGTGGAAGGATGTCATTGCCAAAGCCCCCACCGGCACGGGCAAGACCTTTGCCTTCGGCATCCCGATGCTTGAGCATATTGACCCCGAAAGTGAAGACTTGCAGGGGCTGATTTTGGCGCCGACAAGAGAGCTTGCCATCCAGATCTGCGAGGAGCTGAAAACGCTCGCGGCTTATAATAAGAAGATCCGTGTGGCCGTTGTCTATGGCGGCGCGAAGATCGAGGGGCAGATCAGACAGCTGAAAAACCATCCGCAGATCGTGGTCGCCACACCGGGAAGACTCATGGATCACTATAACCGCAAGACGCTCCGGCTTGACAAGGTGCAGACCGTTGTGCTGGACGAGGCAGACCGGATGCTCGACATGGGCTTTTTTGACGATGTGACGAAAATCATCGAGCGCGTTAAAAACCGGAAGAATCTTGGCCTCTTTTCTGCGACCATCTCGCAGGAGGTCATGACCGTCTCGTGGATGTATCAGCGCGACGAGGTGGAGATTACCGTCCAGCCCGACGCGGAGAACCGCCCGGACATCACGCAGTATTCAATCACCTGCCCGCCGCTTGAAAAGGTCGATATGACCATTCGCCTGATTCGCACGCTTGGGCTGGAGCGGACGATCATCTTCTGCAATACCAAGGCGATGTGTCAGCGGCTGAGCGACGATTTAAAGCGCTTTGGTCTGCAAACCGACTGTCTGCACGGCGATATTCCACAGCAAAAGCGCGAGAAGACCATGAAAACCTTTAAAGACGGAAAGCTCCCGGTGCTGATTGCGACCGACGTGGCCTCGCGCGGCATCGACGTGGACGATGTGGACTGCGTGGTCAACTTCGATGTGCCGGAAGAAAATGAATACTACATCCACCGCATCGGAAGAACCGGCCGCGCAAAGAAAAAGGGCATTGCCATCTCGATTCTCGGCACGTTCCCGGAGCAGGCGAAGCTCTCGGAAATCGCAAAATATTCGCACTATCAGATTCAGCCCGTGAAGTTTTTGGAGGACGGCACGCTGGTGGAAGAACAGATTGTCAGGAAAAAGCCCCAGCCGCGCCGTAGATTCCGGTGAGGCCGGCCGAGCGCGGGCTTTTGATGCTCTGCTGCAAGCTTGGCGACAGCACGGCAGACATTTTGAGCCTTTCGCAGCTGCATGAGCTTTCCAGGCGCGTGCGCGCGGTTGGATTTGACGGCGGGGATGCCTCGCGCGAGCTGACGGAAAACGACCTCGCGCGCCTTGGCTATCCCCCTTCGCAGGCGGCGCGGATTGTGCGTTTGCTTTCCCGCGAGGCGCTGCTTGATGCGTATCTCGCCGCAGGTGCGCGGGTAGGCGTTTCGGTGCTCACGTGGTTTGACGCGCGCTTTCCGGAGCGCCTTCGCGAGCGCCTTGGGGCGCAGTGTCCGCCGATTTTGTTCTGCAAGGGCGAGCTGGCACTTTTGCAGAGCCGGTGCGTGGCAGTGGTCGGGTCAAGAAAAATTGGCCGCGCGGGCGCGCAGTTTGCCGCGCAGGCGGGAAGGCTTGCCGCGCAGGAGAGCTATACCCTCTGCTCCGGCGGCGCGCAGGGCGCAGACCAGCTTGCGCAGGCGGCGTGTTTAAAAGCGGGCGGACAGGCCGTTATTTTCCCGGCGACGGAGCTGGCCTTCTGCCCGGTGCGGGCGGATACGCTCTATGTGGCGGAGGATGGCTTTGAGCTGGGCTTCACTGTGCCGCGGGCGCTGGGGCGAAACCGGCTCATCCACGCACTGGGAGAGAAGACGCTCGTCGCGCAGACCGATTATGAAAAGGGCGGCACATGGGGCGGCAGCATAAGCAACTTAAAGCATGGCTACAGCGAGCTTTATGTCCATGCCGATGGGAGCGCGGGCGCGCAGGCGCTCATTGCGCGCGGTGCGATTGCGGTAAAAAAGCTCACAACGCTGGCGGCGCTCAGTCCTTCGCAGATGAAGCTTCCAATGGAATAAAAAGTCCTGCATGGCATGGCCGTGCAGGACTTTTTGTTTTTATTCCGGGCGAAGTTCGGGCGGCAGCTGCTTTTCATTCTGGATGATGACCAGGCTCAGGCCCAGTGCCAGGACGAGCGCGCCAACGGCATAATAATTATACGGCTGCGGCTCAAAGGCGTAGCCCAGCATCAGTGTGACGGCAGCAATCAGAAAAAGGACGACGCGGACGGCGTTGAGCGCGCGGTTTCGGCGCAGAAGAAAGCTGTAAAAAGCATCTGCGTCATCGAAAAAACGCTCTGCCCGCCACGGCGTAAAAAGCTTGCAGAAAAAATTTATCATGATGTTCTCTCCTGAAAATAAGTCTTCCTCAGTATAACACAGCGCGCGGAAATTGGCAAGAAGCCGCGCACGCTGCAAAAAACCGGCGCAGCAGGGCGGGAGTGTGTACCCCGCTGCGCCGGGCGGAGGCTCTGCGCGGCAGGCAGCCCGGGAGGTCAGATGCCAGAGCGCTCTTTGGATGCTTTCATGTATGGCGTCCGGAGGACGCCAGTGAGCCTTACGTGCTGCTTGCGCAGCCGCACGAGCGGCAGCCACAGCCACAGCAGCTTCGGCAGCAGCCACAGCGGCAGCGCGAGCAGCCGCACGAAGAGCCGCTGCTGCTGTCAGACACGCCGCCGACCGCGCCGGACGAGCAGCCGCAGGTGCTGCCGCTCCCGGACGAAGCGCCGGAGGACTGGCAGCAGGGGTTACAGCAGGAATTGGCGACGAAGTTCGGAAATACGATGCCGCCGCAGACAGTTTGATTGCACATAAAGTACGACCTCCCGAAAAAAGATGTCACGGAGGAGAGCCTCCATGACATCTTATGGCGCGGGGGAACGTTTGGTGTCAGAATTCGCGGCGCGGCGCGGGCGGATGCGGCGTGAGAATGTCCCCGGCCAGCACCTCTGCGCCGCGTGCGGTGGGGATTTCCGGGGCTTGCGGCGCGCGGGGCACGTCCTTTCCTGTTCGCTTCATGCTTTCACCTCAGGGCTAGTCTTTGAAGCGGACGGGCAATTATGCGCCTACAGATGCAAAAAGCGCCTTGCATATACGCCAGCGCCCGTCCCCTTGAGAAAGACAACGTTCAGCTCATGCACACCCGTCAGCGGCGGGCAGAAGAAGTGGCCAAACTGCGCGTCGTTTTTCACGACTGCCTCATACAGAAAGCTCACGCCAAAGCCGCCCGCGACCAGCTCGCGGATGAGCTTGAAGCTGCTGATGCAGACGGAGCTTGCAAACGCGCCGACCCCGTAGCCCTGCTGGGTCAGCTCGCGCTCTAAAATTTTGCGTGTACCGGAGCCCGGCTCACGCAGGATCAGCCGCTCGGAAAAGAGCGTTTGCAGCGAAACCTCCTGTCCACTCCAGGGGTGCTCTGCGGCGCAGATGCCGATATACGGCTCGTTTCGCATCAGAAAATGGTCGTAGCGTGCCTTGTCGAAAATGCCCTCCAGAATGACAAAGTCCAGCGCGCCCGCCTCCAGCTGCGCCAGAAGATGGGCGGTATTGTCCACGCTGAAAAACAGCTCGTTTTCCGGCTGGGCGAGGAAGCGGCGGATCTCCGGCAGCAGAATATAGTCGCCGATGGACTTCGTTGCGCCGATGCGCAGAAGGGTCTTTGGCTTTTGCGCCAGACGGCGCAGAAGCTCAGCGTCGTTATATTGAAGGCCAATGGCATACTGCTCCAGAATTTCGCCCTGCGGGCTTTTGCGCAGCTTGCGCCCGTCGTAGGAAAAGAGCTTAACGTTATACTGCGCCTCAAGCGATTGGATTTGCTTTGTGACGGCGGGCTGGGTCATGTGAAGCTGCTCGGCCGCACGGCGGTAGTTCATCGTCCGGCAGAGCGTCAGAAAGGTTTCCAGCTTTTGCTCCATGGCGTCCTCCTGATAACTTAATGGAATTACCAAATTCCATTTTATGATTTTATTTTATCATATTTCCGCGCTATAATAAAGCCCGAAATATGACGCAGGAGGAGATTGTTTCATGAAATCCGTCACAAAAATGCTGCCCGGCTGTGCGCTGGCGCTGGCCATTGCGGTGGCTGCAAAGCTTCTTGAGGGGCTGGAAAGCGCGGCGGGGCTTCATCTGATCGGCGCGTCGGTCATTGCGCTTTTCATTGGCATGCTGGTCAACCATTTTTATAAGCCAAATAGCAGAACAGCGCCCGGCATCCGCTTTACATCCAAGAAAATTCTGAAATTTGCCATCATTCTGCTTGGCGCGAGTCTCAACATCCGGACGGTTCTGACCGTTGGCCGCTTTTCGCTGACGGTCATGGTCTTCACGCTGGCAACCTGCTTTGGCCTTGGCTATCTGATCGGCAGGGCGCTGGGGCTGAACTGGAAGACTAGCTCTCTTATCAACGCCGGGACGGGCATCTGCGGCGGCTCGGCCATTGCGGCCATCGCGCCGGTCATTGACGCGACGGATATGGACGTGGCCTACGGCCTGTCTGCAACGTTCCTTTTTGATATGGTCATGGTCATCGTTTTCCCGATTCTGGGGCGGTATCTGGGTCTTTCTGACGCGGCATTCGGCCTCTGGGCGGGAACAGCGGTCAACGATACCTCCAGCGTTGTTGCCACGGGCTACGCCTTCAGCGAGGCCGCAGGCGATTTTGCAACGATGGTCAAGCTCACAAGAACGCTCGCCATCATTCCGACCGTCCTTGTCTTTGCGGCCATTTCCATCCGCATAAAGAAAAAGGAAGCGGCCAGCGCGGGCGCTTCGGTGCAGGTCAATATGAAGTCGGTCATTCCGTGGTTCATTCTGGGCTTTCTGGCAATGTCCGCGCTTGCAAGCCTCGGCCTGATTCCGTCTGGCTTTGCATCGGGGCTGAAGTCTTTGAGCAAGTTCCTTATGGTCGCGGCGCTCGGCGCGGTCGGCCTGAACACGGACTTTAAGGCGCTGTGCAAGTCCGGCGCAAAGCCGATGCTCCATGGCTTTATCATTTCGCTGCTGGTCGTGCTGGTGGCAATTGGCGTTGAGTATATGCTCGGTATCGCGCCGAACGGCACGCTTGGCTGAGTACCTGCTGCGGCCAGGTATGGCCGCTATACTCTGCCGCAAGGCAGGGCGGCTTGCCGCCCAAAGGCCCCCTTGTGTAAAGGGGGCTGGCTCGGCGTAGC
>CAZXIW010000010.1:0-33909 GCA_964640905.1 uncultured Oscillospiraceae bacterium | reverse complement strand
CACGAGAGCTTCGGCTTCACGGATGTAAAAACAGGCTCTTACTGCGAGGACGCAGTCAACTGGGCAGTCGCAAATGCCATTACGAACGGCACAGACGTTGACACGTTCAGCCCCGAGGCGGTTTGCACCAGAGCACAGATCGTCACCTTCCTCTACCGAAACAGATAAAAGCAAAGCGATTCCCGGGTTCACCCAGAACCCGGGAATTTTTCTGCCTGAAGCTTCATGCGCCAGGG
Source organism: uncultured Oscillospiraceae bacterium (assembly GCA_964640905.1). GTDB lineage: Bacteria > Bacillota > Clostridia > Oscillospirales > Oscillospiraceae > CAG-170. The sequence continues at coordinate 33,673 of CAZXIW010000010.1, read as the reverse complement.
CGCACCACGAAACGCGGCAAAGGGATAGCGCATAAAGCTTTTGCGCAGCATGTTCGCTTGCCCCAAAGGGGCGGGAAACTGGCGTATTTCCTGCTTTGCGATGCTTTTTGCAGAGCAAACAGGCTGGCGCTTTTGCCAGCGCGTAAAAATCCGGACGCATTGCGTCCGGATTTTTTGCCGGGATTCGGGAAGCTTACTGCATCGAGCGCTCGTAGGCCTCAATCATCTTCTTGACCATCTGGCCGCCGACAGAGCCGGCCTCGCGGGAGGTGAGGTTGCCGTTGTAGCCATTCTTCAGGTTGACGCCAACCTCAGAAGCGGCCTCCATCTTGAACTTGTCCATGGCTTCGCGGGCTTCGGGGATGTTGATGTTGTTCGTGTTACGGTTCGTCATATTCGTGTGTCTCCTTCCTTCGATTGCGAAAATCAATCGCTGATTTCCACACCCGTAGTTTGGCCGGAAGCGATGTGCTTATGAGTGCCAATTCCCGCCGACGCTTCCAATTTGTTTCCTGTGGGCGGCGCGCGCCGCCTGCGGGGCTGAAAAAAGTGACTTTTCTGGCAGAAAGTGCTATACTTGACAAAAGGCAAGCGCCGCTTGCCCCGATGTAACACGTCGGTTGCCCCATGTAACACAGTGGTTGCTGGGAGAAATTAGGTGTCAACATTTGTTGACACTGGATGTAAACCAAAAGTGACAGCCAATGTAAACAGAAAGTGACAGGGATGTAAACCAAAGTTGGTTGCACTTCCCGGGAGAAAAAACTATAATTTAAGGCAGAAGGGAAGAACTTCCATGGAAACGTTGATTCAAAAACTGATCGAGCTTCGCAGGGAAAACGGATTTTCACAGGCGGATATCGCTGAAATTCTGTGCGTATCCAGACAGGCGGTCTGCAAATGGGAAAACGGCCAGAGCGTTCCGAATGCAGACAATTTAAAGCTGCTGGCGGAAATCTATGGCGTGTCTGTTGACTGGATGATTGGGCGGGAGACAGAATGCCTGGAGACACAGGCACAGAACAGGGAACAGACAGAAAAAATTACAATTCTGCAAAAGTACATAAAAAAGCAGCGCCGTTTTTATCTGGCAATCTGTGCGCTTTTGCTGATGGTTGTAATTTTTGAAAGTGTCAGCCTTTGGCGGATTCATAAAAATGAGAAGGATGTGATGCCGCTGCATGAATTGGCATGTGATGTAGTTACTGAGATCGAAACAGAAGAAATTGATTTAATCTCGCTCAAGTAAAAAAGGAGGATACCTATGAAAAAAGTAATTTGTCTGGTTTTAACACTTATGATGCTCACTTGCCTGCCGATTCAGGTCATAGCAGCAGAACCTTCCGAAAGCACGACTGAACGGCTTATGCCGCGCGCAACAAAGCAGTACAGCTTTGAAGTTTCAGCAGGAAAAATCGCGAAAAGCACATCAGGACTTTCACTGAGCGCAGGGGAGACGGTCAGAATCAATGCTACCTATACACCAAGTTCTGCGAGCGTCGATTTTGGTCTGATTGACTCCGAAAATAATTTTTATTACATCAATGTAAAAAGTGGAAGCATTGACAAAACAATTGAGGTGGACGAGAACGGAACCTATTATTTCGCCGTGCGGAATAACTCCAATAGCAAGATTTCTGTAACCGGACAGATCAATTATTAGAGATCGTATACGTTGTTCTTTATAAAAGTGGCCACTTTTTAAAGAAAAAACACATAAACGAACTGAAAGGAGAAAAACAATATGAAAAAGAAAACCCGCATACTTGCTCTGTTTCTGGTGTGTGTGCTGATCGTCGCCACAAGCATCAGCTTCGTTTCTGCTGCCGAACGGCGGTACTATTCCTATGGAACGGTATCTGTTTCGGCTGCAAACCTTCGAAGCAATCCTGAAATAAATGATACCAATATCATTGGACTACTTTCTAAAGGAGATTGCGTCCGAATCCTTCAAGGAGTTACTGGAGATGGACTTGACTGGTATCGTGTACTTGTATCTACGGGTGCAAATGCAAATAGAACGGGGTATGTTTCTACTGGCTGTATCACTGTGGAAGGAATCACTCCCTGACAAACAGGAATGGTCAAAACAGGGCGCACGGTTTTTCCGTGCGCCCGGAACGCGCAGCAGGGAGGAAACACAATATGAAAAAGAAAATTTTTTGGGGTCTATTGCTGCTTCTGCTTTTCCTGGCGGGGTGCGGCGCGCAGCCCGGCGCGCAGCAAACGCCTGAGGCAAAGGCGGAAAGCGCTGCCTTGCAGGTGGACAGGGCCGGAGTTCCGGCGGGGCAGTGCTACCGGCAGACGCCTTATTTAAATCCAGCCGGTATTACCAAGCCGGAGGGGCAGTGCGTCTGGAAGGATCGGGTCTGCTCGATTTGCAATGCGCCAGCCGGACTTGCCGTTATGGACGCAAACGGGAGCAGCCAGTCCTTTGCGCTGCCGGAGTCGGCGTATTTGTACGCTGTGTGTGATGGCAAAGCGCAGCTGGTGCTGCTGGCCGGGGGCTCACCGTTTTTTGCAGAGGCAGACGGGGAAGCGCCCGCGCAGAGCTTTGCAGAAGGCGAATACGCGATCTTCCGCTACAGCGAGACCGGCGCGCTGACAGAGGAAATTCCGCTGCAAACGCGTTACCCGGATACGCCATATGCGCTGGAGCAGGGCGGGACAGATTATTACCTGCTGTTTGTTGACGCGGTCGTTCGGGTCGGCGCAGATGGGCGGGAGCTTGCCAGAAGCGGCGAGCTTGGCGGGCGGCTTTTGCAGCTGCTTTTCTGCGATGGCGCGGTCTATGTGCGCGTGGAGGGCGACAGCATTTATCAGACAGAGAAGGTCGTTCGCCTGAATGCCGGGTCGCTTCAGCCGGAGGCAGAGCTTCCCTGCGCGGCTTTGAAAATTCAGGGCATGGGAAGGGCGGCGGACGGCGCGCTGCTTCTGAGCAGCAGAGACTATCTGCTGCGGCCGGACTTTTCTGCCGGTACGGTGCGCGCTGTGTTAAGCTGGGCAGACAATGCCAACACCGCCACGAACAATTATCCGTGTGTGCTGGAAACAGAGCAGGGCTTTTTTGCATACGGAAGCGAGGCTGAGGTGGCCTGCTTCTATGAAAAGCTGCCGGAGGGCGAAACGCTTGAAGAGCCGACGGTGATTACCCTCTTTGTCGACCATAATGGACTGGAAGATGATATGGCGCTTGCGGCGGATGTGTTTCAGAAGCTGTATCCGCAGTATCGCATCGACATCACCGCCGCAGAAACGGACGCCGAGCGCGAGCTTGCCAGGCTTGAGCTTGGCGTGGGCAAGGGGTATGACATCTATGTGATAGACTTCTCGAGCTGGGCGCAGCTTCGTGGCGCGTCATTCTTTGAAGATTTGACCCGCTGGATGGCATCGGACGCCTCAAAGCCGCTTGAGAGGATTCGCCCGAGCGTTTTGCGGCAAATGCAGGAGGACGGCGGCATCTACCGCCTGCCACTGTCCTATACGATTTTGACCTATGCCGCCGACCCGGAGCAGCTTCCGGATTGCAGACCGGAGACGATTTTGCAGGCCTGCGGGCAGGCAGAGGAAGAACGGTATCCCTTTGCGCGGATCATGGATTATTCCGGCCTCATGGCAGAGCACTGCGCGCAGGAGTTTGTGGACGAGCAGCAGGGGACGTGCAATTTCCAGTGCGATGCGTTTTACGCGCAGCTTGCGCTTTTGCGCAGGCAGCAGCCGACGTTGCAGCTGTTGCCTGATGGCGTGGACCCGGTCGCGCCTCCGTGCGATGGATTGCTGTATTACTATCTGATTGCCATAGCGTCCAATATCACCTATCATCCGGGGAACTATTGCTACCCGGAGCTGAAGCAGTCTGTCTACTACAGCTATCCCGGCGAATCGGAAGGAGGCTGCAACCTTGTCTTTGACACGCAGCTTGCCATCAATGCCCGGAGCGAACAGAAGGCGGGCGCGTGGGCGTTTTTAAGCTATCTTCTGTCGGACAGCTATCAGCAAACCTCGAATTCTGTGTATTTGCCGGTCAGCGACACGGCGCTGCAGGCGCAGTTTGCGCAGCTTCTGGCGGAGGAAGCGATCACGCAGGAAGACATTGACACGTTTTACGGGCTGGTCGATCACGCGCAGACGAGCGGCGCGCGGACACAGGCCATCGAGCAGATCATCCAGGAAGAGACCTCGGCGTATCTTGCGGGCGCGGTCGATGAAAAGACGACAGCCGAACGTATCCAGTCGCGTGCGTATTTGTGCATCCAGGAGCAAAGGGTCGACTAGGCGGCGCAGAAAAACCCTCCGGCGAGATTCGCCGGAGGGGAGGGGCTGGCTCAGTGGCAGCTGTGGCTGCCGCAGCCGTGTTCGCCGCAGCTATGGCCTTCGCCATGGTCATGGTGGTCACAGTGGACGTCCGGGTCGTAGTCCAGCTTGCCCGCAATCAGCGCGGCAACCGCCGCGTCGGCATCGCCGCTTACGCCGCCATAGAGGCGGATACCGGCGTTTGCCAGCGCCATCTGCGCGCCGCCGCCAATGCCGCCGCAGATGAGCGTATCCACGCCGTTTTGCAGCAGGAAGCCCGCCAGCGCGCCGTGGCCGCTGCCGTTGGTGTCGATGACGGCGGAGGCGCAGAGCTTACCGTCGGTGACCTCGTAGAGCTTAAACTGCTCGGTGTGGCCAAAATGCTGGAAAATCTGGCCGTTTTCATAGGTAACTGCAATTTTCATAAAATTTTCTCCTTTGTGGGCATTTGCCCTTTTGTTTTCTTTGTCCGGCGCGGCAGCCCGGCACTGGCCGCAGGCCGCGCGCTCGCGCCCCTCGCAGATGCGGTAGTTTCCGCCGGAGATCACAAGCGCACGCCCGTAGACCAGACAGGCGGCAAGCTTTTGCCGCGCGCGGTCGTAAATCTCCTGCACGGTCGAGCGGGAGATATCCATCTGCGCGGCGCACTGCTCATGGGTCTTTTCCTCCAGATCGACCAGACGGATGACCTCATATTCATCCAGCGTCAGCGTGATCGCCCCGGCGCTCCGGCCTTCGCCGGAGGAAAAGGACGCACACGGGGGCATGCCGCAGATTCTCCGGCAGCGCTGTGGTCTTGGCATGCGATGGCCTCCTTGTTTTCGGTATATACCGATTATAACGCATGCGGGCGCAAATAGCAAGCCCCATCGGGCAATAAAAAAATTCCCCGGCTGTTTTGTCAGCCGGGGAAAAATTCAGAGATTTTCGCGCCACCTGCGGCAGCGGCGCGCCTTTCTGCGCCGGGTGAGGGCGGCAGAGATCAGGAAGAACGCAATAACCGCCGCGACAGCGGCAAGCGTCAAGATGAGATAGAGCGTGGTGTTTGCGCCCTGCGTCTTGACAGACAGCCACAGATCATTCATTTCCTGCGTGGCCTCCACGCTGAGCTCTGCAAAGGACTCGCTGCGCGCGAGCGTTTCCTCGTCCGGATAGGCAACGGGGCTTTCGAGCACCTCTTCGTCAATGTATTGCTTTGCAGCGGTCTCCGGCGTGGAGTAGCCGATGTAGTTGAGGTTGGCGGCGGAGATGTCCGGGCGGCAGAGGAAGTTGATAAAGGCCTCTGCGCCTTCTTTGTTCTGGCAGCCCTTGGGGATGCACATGGCGTCAATGAAGATGTTGAAGCCCTCTTTGGGGTGGCTGAAGCCAAGGTCAGGGTTTTCCTCGACCATCGTCAGATAGTCGCCCGCGTAGTAGGGTGCAGCCCATGCCTCGCCGCGCTCCATCTTGTCAAAGATCTGATCCATGACATAAGCCTGCAAAACGGGCTTCTGCGTGGCAAGAAGGTCAGCAGCGTTTTTGAGCTCCTGCGCATCTTCGGTGTTGTAGCTGTAGCCAAGCAGATTTTCCGCGATGGCAAACGCGTCGCGCGGATTATCAAACATCAGAAGCTTGCCCTGATACTTGGAGTTCCAGAGGCACGACCAGCTCTCGGCGTCCTCGGCGGAAATGTACTTCGTGTTGTAGATCAGGCCGACCGTGCTCCACGTGTAGGGGACGGAGTAGCGGTTTTCGGGGTCATAGGCCTGGTCGCGGAAGGCCTCGTCAATGAACTCGTAGTTCGGGACGTTCGCAAAGTCAATTGGCTCAAGCATATCCTCGGAGATGAGCTTTGCGATCATGTAGTCCGAGGGTATGATGACATCATAGGACGTGCCGCCGGTTTTGAGCTTGGTGTACATCGTCTCGTTGGAGTCGAAGGTCAGGTAGTTGACCTTGATGCCGGTCTCGTCTTCAAAGGCGCGGATGACATCGAGCGTATCGTCTGTGCCGTCGGAAATATACTGCCCCCAGTTATAGACCGTGATCTCGCCCGAAGCGGCCGCGGCCGATACCGGGAGAAGCGCCAGCAGCAAAACAAGCGTCAGAAGGGAAGCGGCAATTCGTTTTTTCATCAGCGCCCCCTCCTTTTTCCGCCCGCCTGCATGCGCTTTTCGCTGCGCGCCTGCATGAGATTCATCACGACCATCAAAAGCAGAATGACCGCGAACATCAGCGTAAAGAGCGCGTAGATCTTCGGCTGGATGGGCTTTTTCACATAGTTATAGATCTCGACCGGGAGCGTAATGAACTGAGAGCCGGTAACAAAATAGGAAATGACAAAATCGTCAAGGCTCATCGTAAACGCCATCAGAGCGCCGGAGAGAACGCCTGGCATGATCTCGTGGATGACGACCTTGGTAAAGGCCTGAAACGGCGTGCAGCCAAGGTCAAGCGCAGCCTCCTGCAAGTCGGGATCCATCTGCTGAAGCTTCGGCATGACATTTAAAATGACATACGGAAGGTCAAACGTAATGTGCGCAATTAAAAGCGTCCAGAAGCCAAGAATCGAGTTGATCTTCAAAGCCGCGCCGGTAAAGGCGAACAAAAGCGCCAGCGCAACGCCCGTGACAATGTCGGGGTTTGTCATGGGGATGTTCGTAAGCGACATCACGGCCTTTCTCATCCGGCCCTTCATCGAGTGGATGCCGACGGCGGCAATCGTGCCGAAGAAGGTGGAGATAAGGCTTGCCAGAATGGCAACGAGCAGAGAATTTCCAAGCAGACGCAAAAGCGCCTCGTCTTTAAAAAGATTGCCGTATTGCCGGAAGGTGAAGCTCTTGAAGGTCGCAATGTCAAGACCTGTGTTGAACGAGGCCACGGCCAGCACGATCATCGGGATGTAGAGGAAGATGAAGACCAGAATGGTCACGGTGCGGTTAAAATGCCTCATACCTTTGCCATGACCTCCTCTCCGTCAGCTTCGCCGAAGTGGTTCATAATGGCCACGCAGATGAAGATGAGAACCATCAGAACCAGACTCATCGCCGCGCCAAGGTTGGGGTTGTAGGCGGTCTTGAACTGAGACTCGATGACGTCGCCGATGAGGGTCGTGCCGGTCGAGCCGAGCTTCTGCGAGATGTAGAACGTCGAGACCGCCGGGACAAAGACCATCGTAATGCCCGAAAGGATACCGGGCCCGGAGAGCGGAAGGATGACCTTTGTAAAGACCTGTTTCGGTGTGCAGCCAAGGTCGCTGGCCGCTTCGATGAGGCGGCGGTCGATTTTCATGATGACCGTGTAAAGCGGCAAAATCATATACGGCAGATAGTTATAGACCATGCCGAGAATGACCGCGCCGGAGTTGCGGATGAGGGGCAGGGGAGACAGACCCAGCGCGCGGATGAAGTTATTGATGATGCCGGTATCCTCTAACATTGCGACCCACGCAAGCGTGCGCAGAAGAAAGCTCATGCACATCGGAAGCGAGATGAGCATCTGCAAAAAGCGCTGCGTGAGGGGCTTACACTGCGCGATGAAGTAGGCCACCGGGTAGCCGACCAGCAGGCAGATCACGGAGGCAAAGAAGCTCAGCCAGATCGAGCGCAGGAAGATGGGCAGATACGTCCCCATCGAGGCGAGGTTTGCAAATGTAAACTGGCCGGTGATGGAGTCGGTAAAGGCGTAATAGACCACAATGCAGAGCGGGATGAGCGTAAAGAGCACCATCCAGACGATATAGGGCGCGGAAAGCAGCTTACTCTTCATCTTCGGCTTCCTCCTGCGCGTCGGCGATCTCGTCGTATTCTGCGCTGTAGGACGAGTAGTCGCCGTAGAGGCCCGAATATTCGCTCTTGTGCATGATGTGGATATCCTCCGGGTTGAGGCGGATGCCGATGTAGGAGTCGACGGGGTAGAAGTCGGTGGTCTGGATGAGCCACTTGAAGCCCTTGAAGTCTACAATGGTATCATAGTGAACGCCCTTGAAGGTGACGGATGTCACCGTGCCGCACAGATGGCCTGCGTCGGGCGGGACGATGTCAATGTCCTCAGGGCGGATGACAACGTCGACCGGCTCGTTCTTTTCAAAGCCCTTGTCCACGCACTGGAAGCGGCGGCCAAAGAATTTTACGAGGTAATCGTCGAGCATCACGCCGTCCAGAATATTGGACTCGCCGATAAAGTCGGCCACGAAGGCGTTCTTTGGCTCGTTGTAGATATCCTGTGGCGTGCCGATCTGCTGGATCTTGCCCTTGTCCATGACGACAATTGTGTCTGACATGGAAAGCGCCTCCTCCTGGTCGTGGGTGACATAGATGAAGGTGATGCCCATGCGCTGCTGGATGTTTTTAAGCTCATTCTGCATGTCCTTGCGAAGGCGCAGGTCGAGCGCGCCCAGCGGCTCATCGAGCAGCAGCACCTGCGGGCGGTTGACAAGCGCGCGGGCGATGGCAACGCGCTGCTGCTGGCCACCGGAAAGCGAGGTCACGCGGCGGTTTTCAAAGCCCTTGAGGCTGACGATCTCGAGCATTTCCGTCACGCGGTCGTCGATTTCGTCCTCAGAGAGCTTGGCCAGACGCAGGCCGAAGGCGATGTTGTCGTAGACATCGAGATGGGGGAAGAGCGCGTAGCGCTGGAAGACGGTGTTGATCTTTCGTTTATAGGACGGCACATCGTTGATGCGCGTACCATTAAAAAACACATCGCCGGACGTAGGCGTCAGAAAACCACCGATAATTCGTAGCGTTGTAGTTTTTCCGCATCCACTGGGACCCAGCAATGTGAGAAATTCTTTGTTGTTGATGTACAGATTGATGTTGTCAAGAATGGTCTCGCCGTCTTCAAATGTCATGGAAAGATTCGACAGGCGAATGAGCTTTTCCGACATGTATCATCCCCCGTTTCATAATGTATTTTTTCGCGCGCAGATACATAGAAATACGCGAAAGGCTGTATCCCACCGCGCACTATCATCAATATATAGGGAAAGCCCCCCTTTGTCAATAAAATTCCCAAAAAAATTTGAACATTTTAAGGACAAAGGGAGGAAGCTGTCAGGAAAAGTATTCTTTTACAAAATCTACAGCCTCGACGCAGAAGCTTTTTCCGTCCAGATAGCTTAAAATGCCGCCGTCGGTCGTAAAGCGGAAGGTGAGCTTATAGGAGTAGAGCGCCTGAATTTTCCGGTCATACTGCCGGTCGAGTCTGCCGTATTTTCCGTCGCCAAGCAGCGGCCAGCCGGCGGCGGCCATCTGGGCGCGGATCTGGTGGGTGCGGCCGGTGATAAGCTCACACTCGACAAGAGACAGGTCATTTTTCGTTTGCAGGGTCTTATATTTTGTTGTGCAGGTCTTGGCGCCCTTCTGCGGCGTTTTTGTGACATAGACGCGGTTTTTCACGGCGTCTTTAAAAAGGTAGCCCGTCAGCTCGCCGGAGGCTGGCCTGGGCGCTCCGTGTACGATACAAAGATAGCGCTTGTCAAGCTCGCGGTCTTTGATCTTCTGGTTCAGGATGCGAAGCGCCTCTGCGTTTTTGGCCGCGATGACAATGCCGCCGGTGTTGCGGTCGATGCGGTTGCAGAGCGCGGGCGTGAAGGCGTTTTCCTCGCGCGGCCGCCACTCGCGCTTGGCGTATAAATACGCCTGAATGTGGTCGATGAGCGTTCTTCCGTACTCCGAGCCGTCGTGCGGGTGGACGGCCTGACCGGGCTTTTTATCGACCAGCAGAAGGTTTTCATCCTCATAGACGATGTTGAGCTTCGGTGCGCTTACGGTGAGGTAGGCGTTTTCCTGCTTCGGGGTGTCAAAAAATTCATCATTGATATAGAGCTGGACGGTATCGCCGGGGTTTAAGCGCGTGTCGCGCTCGGCGCGCTTGCCGTTTACCTTGATGCGCTTGAGGCGGATATATTTTTGCAGCAGCGACGCCGGAAGCAGCGGTACGGCCTTGCCGATAAAGCGGTCAAGGCGCTGGCCGGCGTCATTTTTGCCGATCGAGAGTTCTTTCATCGTCCTTTGTCTCCTTAAAAACCGGGGCTTTTTTCAAGATGGTGTGATTTTATCATGCCCGGGCGGCGCTGTAAAGCGAGGCGGCAAAAGTAATTTTGAAAAAAAGAAAATTTTTTGGAAAAAGCATTTGACTTTCTGACATTCTTTCGATATAATATCCATCGCACGATTATGGATTGGAGGGCGCTATGCTGCTGGAACTTAGAAAGCTTATGATAAGCCCCGGCGCAGCGCTGAGCTTCGAGACGAGCGTCGATTTAAGCGATTTGTCCTTTGGTGCAGGCAGGCCGGTTTGTGAGCCGGTTCTTGCAAGCGGGCAGGTTCGCAATACCGCGGGCGTTCTTGAGATGACAGGCACGGTCAAAACGACCCTTCACGGGGTGTGCGACCGCTGCGCTTCTTCGTTTATCAGGCCGGTTCAGTATCCCATTGCGGCGGTGCTGACAGCCGAGCCGGAGAGCGATGATTTCGAGAATCCCTGGGTCTTCGAGCTGCAAAATGACTGCGCAGATCTCGACGATATCGTGACCACCACCTTTGTGCTGAACATGGACAGTAAACTCCTGTGCAGCGAAGATTGCAAAGGACTCTGCTCCCGGTGCGGAGCAAACCTGAACCTTGGGCCTTGCAGCTGCAAGCCCGAACCTGATCCCCGCTTTGCTGCCTTACAGCAGTTATTGGACAAAAAGTAGATAATATGCCTTAACGGCATTTCAACCAAGGAGGTGTACCACATGGCAGTACCCAAGAGAAAAGTATCCCGCGCGAGAAGAGATAAGAGACGCAGCTCCCACTGGAAACTGGCGATCCCGGGCGTTGTCGCTTGCCCGAAGTGCGGCGAGCCCCGCCTGCCTCACAGAGCCTGCAAGGCTTGCGGCTATTACAATGGCCGTGAAGTCATTTCTGTTGAAGCTAAGTAAGTTCGCTCGATACGAGAATGAGAGGGAGGCTAGCAGTAGTCTCCCTCTTTTCTTATCTGTGCGCCGAAACAGAAAAGGAGGAAATCATTATGGCAAAACCGATCGTAGCCATCGTGGGCCGGCCAAATGTCGGCAAATCGATGCTCTTTAATAAGCTGACCGGAAAGCGCATGGCCATCGTCGAGGATACGCCCGGCGTCACGCGCGACCGCATCTACGGCGAGTGCGACTGGAACGGGCGGAGCTTTGCGCTGGTCGATACCGGCGGCATTGAGCCGGGCACGAACAGTGAGATGCTCAAATTCATGCGCCGCCAGGCGGAGATCGCCATCGAGACGGCAACGGTCATTATCATGGTGGTCGATGTGACGGTCGGTCTGACCGCCGCCGACAGCGAGGTCGCGTCGATGCTCAAAAAATCGAAGAAGCCTGTGGTGCTGGCTGTCAACAAGTGCGACCGCACGGGCGGCGTCAACCCGGATATTTATGAGTTCTATGGTCTCGGCCTTGGCGAGCCCATTGAGGTCTCAGCCATCCACGGCCACGGCACGGGCGATATTTTAGACGCGTGTGTGGCAGAGTTCCCGGAGAATGAGGAAGAGGAATACGACGAGGACGTCATCAAGGTCGCCATCATCGGCAAGCCGAACGTCGGCAAGTCGAGCCTTCTCAACCGCATTCTCGGTGAAGAGCGCGTGATCGTCTCAAGCGTTGCGGGTACAACGCGCGACGCCATCGACAGCTATTTTGAAAACGAATACGGAAAGTATCTGTTCATCGACACTGCCGGCATGCGCCGCAAGTCCAAGGTCGACGATGCGGTTGAAAAGTATTCCAATCTCCGCTCGGTTTCGGCCATTGAGCGCGCAGACGTGTGCCTGATCCTGATCGACGCCAACGAAGGCGTGACCGAGCAGGACACAAAGGTCGCGGGGCTTGCGCACGAGGCGGGCAAGGCCTGCATCATCGTCGTCAACAAGTGGGATGCGATCGAAAAGGATACCAACACCATGCAGCAGATGACAGACGATGTGCGAAGAGACCTCAGCTACATGACCTACGCGCCGGTGCTTTTTATCTCTGCGCTCACGGGGCAGAGAGTCGAGAAGCTTTTTGAGGTGATCAATGCCGTCTCCAACCAGAACGCCATGCGCATCACGACCGGCATGCTCAATAATATTCTCGAGGACGCGACCGCGCGCGTCCAGCCGCCCACAGACAAGGGTAGACGCCTCAAGATCTACTACATGACGCAGGTCGGCGTCAAGCCGCCGCATTTTGTGATTTTCTGCAACGATTCGCGGCTGTTCCACTTCTCGTATCAGCGGTATCTGGAAAACCAGATCCGGGCGGTCTTTGGCCTGACCGGTACGCCGATCAAGATTACCATCCGCCAGAAGGGCGATAAGGAAGACATTTAAAATTACCCAAAATTCCCGGAAGAAGCGCCGCTTCTTTCGGGAATTTTAAGAACAGAGGCGTCGGACATGAAAATCAGGACAAGTACGTTCGTGCTTCCGGATGGGCGCGAGATTCTCCTGCGAAGCCCAACACCGGAGGATGCCGCGCAGATGATCGCGTATCTGAAAAGAACCTGCGCCGAGACGCATTTTCTATCGCGCGAGCCGGAAGAATGCAATTTTACGCTCGACGAGGAGCGCCTTGTGCTGCGGGCGCAGCTACAGGCCGAACGGGAATTCATGCTGGCGGCGGAGCTTGACGGGCGAATCATCGGCAACTGCGGCGTGAATATACGCCAAAACGGCATGCGTATGCAGCATCGTGCGGGCATTGGCATTGCGGTTGAAAAAGCGTTCTGGGGGCTTGGCCTTGGGCGGGCGCTTTTTTCGCGCGCGCTGAAGCAGGCAGAGGATAATGGCTTTTCCCAGATAGAGCTTGGCCTGTTTGCAGATAATACACGGGCAAGGCTGCTTTATGAAGCGTTTGGCTTTCAGGAAATGGGGCGCATTCCGAATGCCTTCCGTCTGAAAGACGGAAGCTTCTGCGATGAAATCCAGATGGTCAAAATACTATAAGCATCGATAGATATATCGAAGAGCGCGAGCAGGAATAACGAGCTTTTTAAAAAAGAAAAAGAGCAAGCCGTTTGGCTTGCTCTTTTGGTTGCTGCTTGCTCAGATTGCGCGCTCAACCTTGTTCGAACGCAGGCATCTTGTACAGACGTGAACATGGCGCGGAGTACCGTCAACGATCGCTTTGACACGCTTGACGTTGGGCTTCCATGCACGGTTGGATCTTCTGTGAGAATGGGAGACCTTAATACCGAACGTAACGCCCTTGCCGCAGATATCGCACTTTGCCATCAGCTGCACCTCCTTGCCATTGGAAATTCAAATTCAGGCGCGGAACGCGCCGACCAATATAATAGCAGACCTTTTGGAAAAATGCAAGTGGAAATTCTAAAAAAATGAAAAAATTTTCGCAAGCACGGCGCAGGCTCTGGCGCGCGGGGAAAATCGCTGTTGCCAAAGCGTGAAAAGCAGTCTATAATACAAATAACTACATGGAAGAGCGCCGCTGTGCCCTGCGGCTTTGCGGCGAAGAAGAGGGAGGAAGCGCGATGGCATCGACGTATTCCGTTTTGCTGACGCAGATCGTCAATGAGTTTGATCTCAGCTTTTTCTACCGGTCAACAGACTATGAAAAAATTCACGTCACGGCCGACGAGGTCAGCCGCCCGGGGCTGCATCTGGCGGGCTTTTTTGACCATTTTGAGCCGATGCGCATTTACGTCTGCGGTACGGTCGAGATGGCCTATCTGCAAAAGCTCTCGCATGAGGAGCGGGCAATCGTCTTTGACCGCTTTTTGTCCTATAAAATCCCGGTGCTGATCATTGCGCGCGGGTTTGAGATCATGCCGGAATGTCTGGAGATGGCAAAGAAGTATGATGTGACGGTGCTCAGCTCTCAGGTCGGCACGTCCTACCTCATTTCCAGCCTCATCACCTATCTCAAGCAGGAGCTTGCCCCGCGCGTAACGCGGCACGGGGTGCTGGTCGAAATTTCGGGCGAGGGTGTTCTGATCAACGGCGACAGCGGTATCGGCAAGAGTGAGACGGCCATTGAGCTTGTCAAGCGCGGCCACCGCCTGATTGCCGACGATGCGGTTGAAATCCGCAAGGTCTCGACCCGGCAGCTGGTCGGCAGCGCGCCGGAGGTTCTGCGGCATTATATTGAAATCCGCGGCATTGGCATCATCAACGTCGCCAAGCTCTTCGGCATGGGCGCAGTCAAGGACAGCAGCAACATTGACCTCATCATCAACATGGTTCCCTGGCGCGACGGAGAGGCCTATGACCGGCTCGGCATTGAGACGCAGTACACGGAAATTCTCGATGTAAAAGTTCCGTCGATCACCGTCCCCATCACGCCGGGGCGGAATCTTGCAGTCATTCTGGAGGTCGCGGCCATCAACAACCGCCAGAAGCGCATGGGCTACAACGCCGCGCTGGAGTTTACCGAGCAGATGGGGAAATTTTTTGCCAGCAAGGACGAATAAAGCGGAGAGCCGGGACTTTTGCAATGGCTTTTCTACACTGCCGCGCGGCATTTGCCGCGCGGTTTTTTCTTTGCCGGCGGGCATTTTCATGTTTTCTTTTTCCGGGCTTTGTGATATCATAGAGAATGAAAAATTGTCCACCCGGAGGCGTTTATGATCGACTGGAAGAAAATATCAGGAGAGCTTCGTCTGGCCTGCCCGCGCCTGAGGCTGCTGGAGGATGAGCCACTTGCAAAGCATACCTCCTTTCGCATTGGCGGCCCGGCGGCGCTGCTGGCGCTGCCGTCATCCGAGCAGGAGCTGGCTGCGCTTCTTCGCTGCGCAGGGGCGCTTGGCGTTGAAACGCGCCTTCTTGGCGCGGGGACAAATGTGCTTGCGCCGGACGAGGGCGTCGCGGCGCTTGTGATCTGTACCAGAGACGCGCTGATGGGGCTCAAAGACCTTGGCGGGGGAAAAATCGAGGCTTACGCGGGGCAGACGCTTGCAAGGTGCGCGGTCTTTGCCCGCGAGCTTGGCCTGACGGGGCTTGAATTTGCGCACGGCATCCCCGGGACGGTCGGCGGCGGCGTCTATATGAATGCGGGCGCATACGGCGGGGAGATGAAGCAGGTCTGCCAGCAGACGAGCGTTCTTACCATGGCGGGCGAATCGCAGGTTTTCTCCGGCGAGGCGCAGGCATTTTCCTACCGCGAGAGCGCCTTTTCGGCGATGGACGCAGTGATTGTCAAAACGGTTTTCCAGCTCACGCCGGGAAGACCGGAGGAAATTACAGCGCGCATGCAGGAGCTGATGGAAAAACGGCGCGCCTCGCAGCCGCTGGAGCTTCCGTCTGCCGGAAGCACCTTCAAGCGCCCCGTGGGCGCTTACGCGGGCGCGCTCATTGAGCAGGCGGGGCTGAAGGGTGCGCGCGTTGGCGGCGCTTGCGTGTCAGAAAAGCACGCGGGCTTTGTGGTGAACACCGGCGGGGCAACAGCGCGCGAGGTGCGCGCGCTTATTGCGCTGGTACAAAAGCGGGTCTATGAGACCTCCGGCTTTACGCTTACCCCGGAGGTTCGCATCTGGTAGGAGGAAAATATGCAGTTTATCATTGTTTCGGGTCTGTCTGGCGCGGGAAAGAGCCGCGCGGCCTCCGATCTGGAGGATCTGGGGTTTTACTGCGTGGATAACATGCCGGCGGAAATGATCCCGCAGTTTGCAAGCCTGTGCCTGGCAACAAAGGGGCGGTTTGAAAAGGTCGCGCTGGTGACCGATGTCAGAAGCTCGATGACCTTCGAGTCGCTGTTTCAGGCGCTCGACCGGCTGGATGAAATGCATCTGGAATATGCCATTTTGTTTATGGAGGCCAGCACGGAGACCATCGTCAAGCGCTATAAGGAGACGCGCAGGCTGCACCCGCTGCTGCGCGGCGGCGTGTCGGTTTTGCAGGCGGTCGAGCGGGAGCGGCAGCTGCTGGAGCCGGTCAGAAACCGCGCCAGCGCCATCATCGATACCTCCAATCTTTCAACCGGCAAGCTGCGCGGAAGACTCATCGATCTGGTTGCGGGCGGCATGCATGAGCGGGCGATGCACGTGACGGTTTTGTCCTTTGGCTTTAAATATGGTCTGCCGCTGGATGCAGACCTTGTGTTTGATGTGCGCTTTCTGCCCAATCCCTATTACATTCCGGAGCTTAAAAAGCAGACGGGGCTGGATGAGCCGGTGCGGAGCTTTATCTTTCAGTATCAGCAGACGAAGGACTTTCTGGAAAAGACCGAGGAGCTGCTGGCATTTTTGCTGCCGAACTATGTTGACGAGGGCAAGACCGACCTTGTCATTGCCGTTGGCTGCACGGGCGGGCAGCACCGCTCGGCCTGCATGGCAAAGGAGCTGTTTGACTTCATCTCCCGGCGCGGCTACAGCGCAAGTCTGAGCCACCGCGACATGGAAAGAAGCCGGGGGTGAGCGCATGGCAGAGCTTGAAACGGTTCGGCTCTATGAGCCGAAAAAGCGCATGCCGCGCATTGTTGCCATCGGCGGCGGGCATGGTCTTTCTGCCATGCTGCGCGGGCTCAAGCGCTACACAAAGCATATTACGGCCATTGTGACCGTGGCAGACGACGGCGGCGGCTCAGGTCTGCTGCGCGAAGACCTTGGCATGCTTCCGCCGGGCGATATCCGAAACTGCATTATGGCGCTGGCAAACACCGAGCCCACGATGCAAAAGCTCCTGAACTACCGCTTTACAGAAGGAAGCCTTGCCGGGCAGAGCTTTGGAAATCTCTTTCTTGCGGCAATGAACGGCATTTCAGGCTCTTTTGACGAGGCCGTACACCGCATGGGAGACGTGCTTGCCATCACGGGGCGGGTGCTGCCGGTCACCAATCAGGACGTGCATCTGGAGGCGGAGTTTGACAACGGCTCAAGATGCCTTGGCGAGAGCAAGATCTTTTACGCCAAGAAGCTCAACGACTGCCGGATTCGGAAAATCCGCCTTGTGCCGGAGCATCCCAAGCCGCTTCCGGACGCGCTGGAGGCCATCGCGGAGGCCGATGTGATCGTCCTTGGCCCCGGAAGCTTATACACAAGTATCATTCCAAACTTTCTGGTCGACGGCGTTGCAGAAGCGGTCACGCGCGCAAGAGCCCTCAAGTGCTATGTGCTCAACATCATGACGCAGGACGGCGAGACCGACGGCTACACGGCAAGCGAGCACATCCGCGCGATTTTTGCCCACGCGGGCGCGGGCGTGATCGACGTGTGCATTGCAAACAGCCGCCCCGTGGCGGAGGAATTTCTTGAGCCATACCGCAAAGAGGGCGTGGAGCAGATTCTGACCACGCCGGAGGAGGCCGAGCAGCTCGGCGTTGCGCTGCGCGAGTTTCCGCTTTGCACAACGGGGCGCTATATCCGCCACAATCCCGACGAGCTGGCGCGGGCAATTTTGTCCGTCTGGCAGGAATTTCGTACTTTTCAGGAACGTTCAGGAGGGGAAGCATGTCCTTTTCGTCCAATGTAAAATCGGAGCTGTGCAAAGAGCCCCTTTCCAGGCGCTCGTGCGCGCTGGCTGAGAGCTATGGGGTGCTTTTGTACTGCAACACCTTCAGCGCCCAGGAAATCCGCATCATTACCGAGAGCCGCGACTTTGCCGCGCGCCTGCCAAAGCTTTTTAAAAAGGCGTTTGGCGTGAGCTTTGATCTTGAGCCGGGCGCGCGCGAGCGGGGGAAGCTGCAATTTGCGATCAGCGAGGCGGAAAAGCTCACGCGGATTTTTGACTGTCTGCAAATGGATCTCAAGGCCAGTCTGACGCTGCATGTGAACTTCGGCATGCTCGAAGATGAGGCCGCGTGCATGGCGTATCTGCGCGGCGCGTTTTTGGCGGGTGGCTCGGTAACAGACCCTACCAAGCGCTACCATCTGGAGATGACAACGTCCCACTATAAGGTCAGCCGCGAAACGTGCGCGCTGCTGCTGGAATGCGGGTTTTCGCCCAAGGAGCTTTCGCGCGGCGGCAACAATATTCTCTATTTCAAGCAGAGCAATTATATTGAAGATTTTTTAACCGCCATCGGCGCGCAGGTCTCGGCGATGGCAGTCATGGAGGCGAAGGTCGAAAAGGATCTTCGCAACGGCGTCAACCGCCGCGTCAACTGCGAGACGGCAAATTTAACAAAGGTTGTGGACGCCTCGATGGGGCAGATCGCGGCCATCCGCGCCTTGCAGGCGGCGGGGGAGCTGGAAAAGCTCCCCGGCAAGCTCCGCGAGACGGCGCTTATGCGCCTTGAAAATCCGGAGGCGACGCTTCAGGAGCTGGCGGGGATGCTTGACCCGCCCATCACAAAATCCGCCATCAACCACCGGCTGCGAAAGCTTGTGGAGCTTTCGCACGAATTGGAGGAATCGGTATGAGCTTTGTCCACCTGCATGTGCATACGGAATACAGCCTGCTCGACGGCGCATGCCGCATCGGAAAGCTGATGGACAGAGTCAAGGAGCTTGGCCAGAGCGCCGTGGCCATCACAGACCATGGCGTTATGTACGGCGCGATCGACTTTTATAAGGCCGCTAAGGCCGCTGGCGTGAAGCCGATCATCGGCTGCGAGGTCTATGTTGCGCCGCGCACGCGCTTTGATAAGGTGCATGCGCTTGACAAGGAGGCGTATCACCTGGTTTTGCTCTGCGAAAACGAGACCGGCTACCGCAATTTAAGCTACATGGTCTCGCGCGGCTTTTTAGACGGCTTTTATAACCGCCCGCGCGTGGATATGGCGCTTCTGCGCGAGCACCATGAGGGCCTGATCGCGCTCTCGGCGTGTCTTGCAGGAAGGCTTCCGCAGCTTTTGATGCAGGGGGACTATGAGGCGGCAAAGAAGGCCGCGCTGGAGCATGCGGAGATCTTCGGAAAAGACCACTATTATCTGGAGCTTCAGAACCACGGCCTTGCCGAGCAGCCGAAGGTCAACGCGGCGCTCATGCGTCTGGCAGAGCAGACGGGGCTTCCGCTGGTCGCGACGAACGACGCGCACTATTTAAAAGCCGAGGATGCGAAGATTCAGGATGTTCTGATGTGCATCCAGATGGGAAAGACCGTAGACGATACGAACCGGCTGAAATTTGAGACAGAGGAATTCTATCTCAAATCCGAGCAACAGATGGCCGCGCTCTTCCCGTCCTGCCCGGAGGCGCTTGAAAATACCGCGCGCATTGCAGAACGGTGTAATGTCGAGTTTACCTTCGGAAAATACCACCTGCCGGAATTTAAGCTCCCCGCAGGCTACGATTCTCTGACGTATCTCAGAGAGCTCTGCGAGAAGGGCTTTCAGGAAAAGTATGGCGAGGCGCACCCGGAATACCGCCAGCAGCTTTCCTATGAGATCGACATGATCGAGAAGATGGGCTTTACAGACTATTTTCTCATCGTCTGGGACTTTGTAAATTTTGCAAAAAATGCGGGCATTCCCGTTGGCCCCGGGCGCGGCAGCGCGGCAGGCTCGATGGTCACCTATACGCTCAATATTACGGAAATCGACCCCATGAAATACGGCCTCTTCTTTGAACGCTTTTTAAACCCGGAGCGCGTGACGATGCCGGATATTGATATGGACTTTGGCGACACGCGCCGGGGCGAGGTCGTGGAGTATGTGCGAAAGAAATATGGCGACGACCATGTGGCGCAGATCGTAACGTTCGGCACGATGGCCGCGCGCGGCGCGATCCGCGACGTCGGAAGAGCGCTGAACTTTACCTATGCCGAGACGGATGTGGTTGCAAAGCTCGTCCCGGCTGCGCCGCATATGACGCTCACCGAGGCGCTGAAGGTTTCGCCAAAGCTCAAGCAGATGTATGATGCCGAGCCGCGCGTACAAAATCTCATCGACACGGCGATGGCGCTCGAGGGCATGCCGCGCAACACCTCGACCCACGCGGCGGGCGTTGTCATTACGCGTCTGCCGGTCTATGACTATGTGCCGCTGGCGACGAATGATGAGACGATCGTGACCGAGTACACGATGACAACGCTTGAGGAGCTTGGCCTTTTGAAGATGGACTTTCTTGGCCTTCGCAACAGCACCGTCATCGACGAGGCCATGCACGAAATTCAGAAGGATGAGCCTGATTTTTCCATGGCGCGCGTCCAGGACAATGACCCGAAGGTCATGGAAATGCTTGCCCAGGGGAAGACCTCCGGCGTGTTCCAGATGGAATCGACCGGCATGACGGGCGTCTGCGTGGGGCTCAAGCCCCAGTCCATTGAAGACCTCTCCATCATCGTCGCGGCCTACCGCCCCGGCCCGATGGACTCCATCCCAAGGCTCATCGCCTGCAAGCACGACCCGAAGCTCGTCAAATACAAGCACCCGTCGCTAGAGCCGATTTTGTCGGTCACCTACGGCTGCATTTTGTATCAGGAGCAGGTCATTGAGATCTTCCGCAAGCTCGCGGGCTACTCGCTTGGCCAGGCCGATATGGTCAGACGCGCGATGAGCAAGAAGAAGGTCAAGGATATCGAAAAAGAGCGCGGCGCATTTTTGCGCGGCGACGCTTCGCGCGGCATTGCAGGCTGCGAGGCAAACGGGATTCCGGTCCCGGTGGCAGAGTCGATCTACAACGAGATGTATGACTTTGCAAACTACGCCTTTAACAAGGCGCACTCGGTCTGCTACGCGGTCATTGCGTATCAGACGGCATGGTTCAAGTATTATTATCCAAAGCAGTATATGGCGGCGCTGATGACGTCGGTGCTCGACAGCTCGGTCAAAATTTCCGAGTACATTGCCGAGTGCCGCGCGATGGGCATTGCCGTTCTGCCGCCGGATTTGAACGAATCGAACGATAATTTTACCGTCGTGCCGGATGGTATCCGCTTTGGCCTTGCGGCGGTAAAGAACATCGGGCGCGGCTTTATTCAGAAGGTCTGCGCCAACCGCGCGCAGGAGGGGCCGTTTACGGGGCTTGAAAACTTCTGCCAGAGAATGTATGGCACAGACCTCAATAAGCGCGCGCTGGAAAATCTCATCAAGTGCGGCGCGTGCGACTGCTTTGGACTCAAGCGGGCGCAGATGCTGCAAATCTATGAGGTCGTCATGGATACCGTGACAGACAGCCGCCGCAGCAATGTCGAGGGTCAGCTTGGGCTGTTTGATCTTTCTGCCGGCGCGCAGACAAGCGTCCCGGAGATCGCTGTGCCGGACGTGCCGGAGCTTCCGGCAGACGAGCGCATGAAATATGAGCGCGAGACGACGGGGCTTTATCTCTCCGGCCACCCGATGGACGCGTACCGCGCGGCGCTCAAGGGCGCGAATGTGGTGAGCATCGGCGCGATTTTAGAGAGCTTTGCCGAGCATACCGAGCAGTTTCAGGACGAGCAGGTCGTGAGCGTCGCCGGAATCGTGCAGGGCGTTAAGATGAAGACGACCCGAAATCAGTCGATGATGGCCTACGTGACGCTGGAAGATGATACCGGCGCGATGGAGCTTCTGACCTTTTCCAACAGCCTCAACCAGTATGGTGCGCTTTTGTATGAGACGTCCGCAGTTGTGATCTCCGGCAGGCTTTCCATCCGGGACGACAAAGACCCGCAGATGGTGGTAAACCGCGTGTGGAATCTGGCGGACTTTGACGCAGCCGGAATGAAGCGCCAGCAGACGGCGCAGGAGCTGGCAGGAAAGACACTCTATCTGAAAATCGATAAAACCGGCCAGAAGGGGAGCGAAAAGCTGATGCCGGTGCTCAACATGTTCCCCGGCAAGACGAAGACCGTTCTTTTCTACGCGGACACGGGCGTGAAGCTGGTCGGCAGATGCATGCCGGAGGAAATTCTGCTCGACGAGCTGACCGCGCTGCTCGGCGAAAAAAATGTGGTGCTGCAATAGGAATTTTTACAAAAGCGCTACACAACCGTTACAATTTGTGATACAATGATACGCGGTATTATGTAAAGGAAGGGGGACGCGGAATTGAGAAGCAGAAGGCTTTGGCTCGCGGCGCTGGCGCTGGCACTGTGCGCGCTGCTTTCGGGCTGCTTTGTAAAGACGGTCGACGAGCTGTATGCGCTTCCGCGTCACTCGGATGAATACGACAATCTGCAAAGAGCCATCGACGCGGTCATGGACGAAGCCGGGTGTGAATACAGCGCGCCCGTCTCCGGCAGCAACCGCCAGTCGGTGCAGCTGGCCGACCTCGACGGTGACGGCGAGGACGAGGCCGTGGTCTTTGCAAAGACGGCGGGGGAGAAGCCGCTCAAGGCCTATGTCTTTGACCGGCAGGACGGAAGCTATCAGAACATCGCGGTCATCGAGGGCGACGGCGCGGAGTTTTCCTGCGCGCAATACGTGAGCATGGACGATGCGCCGGGTCTGGAGCTGCTGCTGGGGCGAAAGCTGAGCGATCAGGTTTTACAGTCGCTCAGCGTCTACACGCTTTCAGACGGTGTGGTCACAGAGCAGATGACGGCAAACTACAGCCAGTTTACCGTGGCTGATCTGGATAACGACGGGAAAAACGATCTGCTGCTTCTGCGCCTGGAGGCCGACAGTGTCTCTGGCGTGGCAGAGCTTTGCCGCTTCCGGAGCGGCCGGATGGAGCGGGGGCATGCGCAGAGCTTATCCGCCGGCGCAGTGCAGCTGCGGCGGATTACGACCGGCCTTGCCGCCTATAATATCCCGGCGGTCTTTGTGACGAGCGCGGCGGCGGATGATTCGCTTGTGACGGATGTGTTCGTCTTTCGCGGCGGCGCGCTCCAGAATCTGAGCGCGCAGTCTGACGCGCCGCACGGCGCGCGCAACGCGCTGGCCTACGCATGTGATATCAATGGCGACGGCATCGTGGAGCTTCCGGCGCTGGTCTCGCTCCCGGCGGCAGACGCGCAGGAGCAGACCTATTCGCTCATCCGCTGGTATCAGCTGGGGCTCGACGGCAGCCAGACGGTCGTTCTGCGCACCTATCACCGCTTTTCAGATGGCTGGTATGTCGAGATCCCGGAGAGCTGGGATGAGCGCATCACCATCAGCCGCGCGGAGGATACCGCGCAGGCGCGGGGCTTGACGTTTTCTGCATGGAATGGGGCAGAGCCGTCTGAACCGATTTTTACGATTTATGCCTTTACCGGCGCAGAGCGGCAGGCGCAGGCGCAAAAGGACGGGCGCTTTGTGCTTCTGGAGCAGGGGCAGACGGTCTATGCCGCTGCGCTTTCTGCGGCCGCAGAGGCCGAGGGTCTGACGCAGGAGAGTCTGCGCGGGCTGTTTCATATCATTCACGTCGACTGGAATACCGGCGAAACTTTGCAGGGGGAAGCAGTTTCATGAAAAAAGTATTGATTCTTGAAGATGAGGTCAGTATCCGAAGCTTTGTTGTCATCAATCTCAACCGCGCGGGCTACGAGGTCATCGAGGCCGGGACGGGTATGGAGGCGCTGGAAAAGCTCAAGGAGCATCCGGATGTCGGCGTTGCGATTCTTGACATTATGCTGCCGGATATCGATGGCTTTGAGGTCTGCCGCAGCATCCGCGCGACCGATAAGAAGATTGGAATTATTATGTTAACCGCAAGAAGCCAGGAAATGGACAAGGTCACGGGGCTTATGACCGGCGCAGACGACTATATGACAAAGCCGTTCAGCCCGGCTGAGCTGACCGCGCGCATCGACGCGCTCTACCGCCGCATCGGAAGCGACACACCAGCGGATTCTGTAGAGCTGGCGCAGGGGCCGTTTGTGCTCAACACCCGCAACCGCACACTCGACAAGGAGGGCAGGCGCATCAAGCTCACGCAGGTTGAATACGCGATCATGAAGCTCTTCATGCAAAATCCCGGCCGCGCGCTTTCAAGAGAGGATATCCTGACGACGGTCTGGGGGCGCGATTATGACGGCGAGCTGAAAATTGTCGACGTCAACATCCGCCGCCTGCGCATCAAAATTGAAGACGACACGGCAAATCCCGTGTATATTACAACGGTCTGGGGCTTTGGGTATAAATGGGGCGTCTGAATTTTCATTTTCCGCCGGGCAGGGCAGAAAAAAAGCGCCGTCTGGCAGGGCTTGAGCGGCGGTGGCTGATCAACAACGTGAGCGTCATGGTCGTGCTGACGGCTGTGTGCGTGGCCGCAGTGACGATCTGCCTCGGCGCGTATTACTACTCCAGCGTCCGCTCCGGGCTGGAGGCCAAAGCAAAGACAACAACAGATTTTTTTGGCAATTATCTCAACCAGAGCTATAACGAATACTACCAGTCGTGCATCCAGTTTGCTGAGAGCTTTGAGGAAAAGGACCGGCTGGAGCTTCAGTTCATCACCGTGGGCGGCAAGCTTGTTGCCTCCTCCTATGGGGAGTTTGCCGGGCAGAGCCCGCAGACGCCCGATATTGCGCAGGCCATCTCCACGGGGCTTTCTGCCTGCTTCAAGGGCAAAGACCCCGCCACGCAGGAGCGCATTCTGGCCGTCTCAAGCCCCATGCACTACACAAACGGCGAGGTCATCGGGGTTTTGCGGTATGTGACGAGTCTTCGGAGCGTCGACCGGCAGGTTCTGATGATCGGCCTCATTGCGCTGACGGCGGGGCTGATTTTTGTGGCGGCGATGTTTTTCATCAGCAGCTTTTTTATCCGCTCGATCATTGAGCCTGTGACCGAGATCACGGCCACGGCCAAGCGCATTGCAGCCGGCTCTTACGGTGTGCAGATCCCAAAGCACTACGACGACGAAATCGGCGAGCTGGCGGATACCATCAACGATATGTCGGTAAAAATCGGGCAGTCGGAAAAAATGCAGTCGGAGTTTATGTCGTCCGTTTCTCATGAACTCAGAACGCCGCTTACGGCCATCTCCGGCTGGGGCGAGACGCTCCTTTCCTCCGGCAAGCTTGAGCCGGACTCGCGCCGGGGCATGCTCATCATCCAGCGCGAGGCCAAGCGCCTGACAGGGATGGTGGAGGAGCTTCTGGATTTTACGCGCATGCAGGACGGACGCTTTACGCTCAGTGTCGAAAAAGCAGACCTGCTGGCGGAATTTGAGGATACGGTCTTCATGTATGGCACGAGACTTCGGCAGGAGGGCATCGCGCTGGAATATGAGCCGTGTGAGCAGGAGATCCCGGAGATCCCCTGCGACGTGGCGCGCATGCGGCAGGTTTTTCTGAACGTGCTGGATAACGCCGCCAAGCATGGCGGCGACGGCAAGCGCATTGTCGCCTCCATCGCGCCCGAGGCCGGGCAGATCGTTGTGCGCATCCGCGACTTTGGCCCGGGCATCCCGGAGGAGGAGCTGCCGCACGTCAAAATGAAATTTTACAAGGGAAGCTCCAAGGCGCGCGGAAGCGGCATTGGCCTTGCCGTGTGCGAGGAAATCATCTCGATGCACGGCGGCACGCTCCAGCTTCAAAACGCCGGGGGCGGCGGAACACTTGTGACCATCTCAATCCCCACGGGGGAGGAATAGAGGAATACTATGGAAAAGAAAGAACAGCCTGTCAGCCAGGAAAAATTTAAAACGCTCATCGGCGGCCAGGCGCTCATTGAAGGGATTTTGATGCAGGGGCCAGAAAAGCGCGCCATCGTTGTGCGCGGGCCGGAGGGGCTTGTGACCAAGGTCGACCCGATTGCAAAAAAGTCCGGCTGGCTGACCTGGCCGCTTATTCGCGGCGTGGTGAATTTTGGCGGGTCAATGGTAAACGGCGTGAAGGCGCTCATGTACTCGGCAGACTTTTTCCCGGAGGAAGCGGGCGAACCGTCGAAGTTTGACAAGTGGCTGGAAGAAAAGCTCGGCTCAGAGAAAATGGAGCAGGCTGTGATCTATTTTTCCGTCGTGCTTGGCATTTTGTTTGCGGTGGGTCTTTTCTTCCTGCTGCCGACCTTTCTGGCGGGGCTCATTCCGGGGCTGAAGGAGCACGCGGTGCTGCGGAGTCTTGCAGAGGGCATCGTGCGCATTGTGATCTTCATGGGCTATATGATTTTAGTCTCGCGCATGCCGGATATGAAGCGCGTGTTTTCCTACCATGGCGCGGAGCATAAGACCATCCGCTGCTATGAGGCAAAGCTTCCGCTGACGGTGGAAAATGTCCGCCCGCAGACAAGGCTTCACCCCAGATGCGGCACGAGCTTTCTGTTTGTGGTGGTCATCATCTCGATTCTCATTTCCGCTCTTTTCAGCGCCCTTTTCCCCATCACCAATACGCTTCTGCGCATGCTCTCGCGGCTGGCGCTTTTGCCGGTGATCGTGTCGATTGCGTATGAGTTTAACCGCTTTGTTGGCCGGCATGATAACGCGCTGACGAAGGTTCTGACTGCGCCCGGCATGTGGTTTCAGAATTTTACCACCAACGAGCCGGACGATTCCATGATCGAGGTCGCCATTGAAGCGCTGACGCTGGTGCTTCCCGAGCAGGAAGGCGCAGACCGATGGTAAAAAAATACGGAGAGCTTTATTTAAACGCGCGCAAGGCGCTTTTGCCGGGCTACGGCGAAAACGCCGCGCTCTACGCGCGCGAGCTTTTAAGTCTTGCGTCCGGAAAATCCGTTGCGGCGCTGCTCTCTGACCGTGAGCTTTATGCCTCTGAGGCCATAGAAGCGGCCCTGCAGGGGTATCTGGCGCGAATGCTGGCCGGTGAGCCGCTGGCGTATATTCTGGGCGAATGGAGCTTTTACGGGCTGACGCTGAAGGTTACGCCGGATGTGCTCATCCCGCGCGATGACACGATGGCGGTCACAGACCTTGCCATTGAGCTTGCGCGCGCCTGCCCCGCGCCGCAGCGGGTGCTTGATCTTTGCACAGGCTCTGGCTGTATCGGCCTTGCGCTTGCCCATAGTGTGGATACCGCGCGCGTGACGCTGGCGGATGTATCGGAGGCGGCGCTTCGCGTGGCGCGGCAAAATGCGGCGGCGCTGCGCCTGAAAACAAGAGTCACGGCCTTCTCGGTCGATGCGCTGCAAAGCGCGCCGCGGTTTCTGGGGCAGTTTGACCTGATCGTCTCCAATCCGCCCTATGTCACGACCGCCGAGATGACACAGCTCGACCGCTCGGTCTGGGGCTATGAGCCGCATCTGGCGCTCGAGGGCGGGGAAGACGGGCTGGATTTTTACCGCGCGATTTTGAAGAACTTTATGCCGGCGCTTCGCCCCGGCGGGTCGTTCTGCTTTGAGTTTGGCATGGGGCAGGAGCAGGCCATCGGCGAAATGCTGCAAGCCGCTGGTCTGGAGCAGATCGTCTTCCGGAAGGATCTGCGCGGCGTTGCGCGCGCGGTCGCGGCGCGGAAGGCAGAGGAATAAAATAAAATTTCAAACAAACGTTTGATTTATAGACGGCTCTGTGGTACAATGGAAAAAACACATGAAAAGAGAGGCATCCGGCTATGGCAGTAGAAAAAAAGAAAAACGACGCGGCGTTGAGCGATAAGAAAAAGGCGCTGGAAACGGCGATCTCGCAGATCGAAAAGAACTTTGGCAAGGGAACGGTCATGCGCCTGGGCGACCGCCCGGAGATGAGCGTGGAGGCCATCCCGACCGGCTCTCTGGCGCTCGACGCGGCGCTTGGCATCGGCGGCGTGCCGAAGGGCAGAATCATCGAGATCTACGGGCCGGAGTCCTCCGGCAAGACAACGCTGGCGCTGCATATCGTTGCGCAGGCGCAAAAGCGCGGCGGCGAGGTTGCGTTTGTGGACGCGGAGCATGCGTTAGACCCGGACTATGCTGCGCGCATCGGCGTGGACATCGACTCCATGCTCGTCTCTCAGCCGGACACCGGTGAGCAGGCGCTGGAAATCACCGACGCGCTCGTGCGCTCCGGCGCGGTGGACGTGGTGGTCGTGGACTCGGTCGCAGCGCTTACGCCGCGCGCCGAAATCGAGGGCGAGATGGGCGATACCTTCGTCGGCCTTCAGGCAAGGCTCATGTCGCAGGCGCTTCGCAAGCTGGCGGGCAATATTTCAAAGACCAACTGCGTTGTTATTTTCATCAACCAGCTGCGTATGAAAATCGGCGTCATGTACGGCAATCCTGAGACGACGACGGGCGGCAACGCGCTCAAGTTCTATGCCTCTGTCCGCATTGACATCCGCCGCGTTGAGGCCATTAAAAACGGAACGGAGATCGTTGGCAACCGCACAAGAGCCAAGATCGTCAAAAACAAGGTCGCGCCGCCCTTTAAAGAGGCCATCTTTGATATCATGTATGGCGAGGGCATTTCCAAGTGGGGCGAGATGGTAGACCTTGCGGTGCAGCTTGAGCTTATCAACAAGTCCGGCAGCTGGTTCTCCATCGGAGAAGAGCGCATCGGCCAGGGACGCGACAACGCAAAGCTTTATTTGCAGGAGCACCCGGACGTTGCCGAGCGCATCGAGCAGGAGGTGCGCGATAACATGTGGAAGCTTCAGGGAAGCCGCGCCAAGCCCCCCATTGCTCCGGCCAGCAAGGCAGTAAACGTCTCGGCAGACGATTTTAACGATGAAGCTTGAGCGTCTTGAGCCGCTTGACTCGCCCAATTATCTGCGCCTGATTTTTGAAGACGGCAGGCGGCTCAAAGCGCCCGCCTATAAGGTCGCGGAGCTTGGGATTTTTCCCGGGCGCGAGGTCACGCCGGAGGCGCTTTTGGCGCTTGAAAGCGCGCAGAGCCTCAGCGCCTGCAAGGAGCGCGCGGTGAGAATTCTGACGGCAAGCGGGTTATCGAAAAAGTCGCTGGAAAAAAGACTCGTTCAGAAGGGCGAAAGCGAGGAAGACGCGCGCGAGGCTGTCTTGTGGCTTGCGGAGCTGCATCTGATCGACGATCTTGAGACGGCCAAGCAGCTTGTCCGCAGTGCGGCTGCGCGCGGCTATGGCCGGGCGCGGGCAAAGAGCATCCTCTATGAAAAGGGGATTCCGAAGGAATTCTGGGAAGAGGCGCTCGAAGAGCTGCCGGAAATGGACGAGGCCATCGACGAATTTCTGCGCAGACGCCTGCGCGGAAAAGAGCAGGACGAAAAACAGATCAAAAAAACCGTGGACGCGCTCTTGCGGCGCGGCCACAGCTATCACGATATCCAGACGGCACTGCGCCGCTTTTCAGACGCCGCGCCGCTGGAGGATACCTGGGAGGAAATGCAATGAGCCATACGATTGGCATGGTGAGCCTTGGCTGCGCCAAGAATCAGGTCAATGCCGAGCAGATGCTCTTTCTGCTGCGCGTGGCGGGCTATGAGATCTTGCCCGACCCCGACGGCGCGGAGCTTGTCATCATCAACACCTGCGGCTTTATTGAGGCCGCGAAAACAGAGGCCATCGACAACATTCTGGCCATCGGCGAGCTGAAAAAGCAGGGGAGAGTCGGGAAAATTCTCGTGACCGGCTGCCTGGCCCAGCGCTATCAGCAGCAGATCATTGAGGAAATGCCGGAGGTCGACGGCGTGCTTGGCACGGGCTCTTACTATGATATCGTGTCGGCAGCCGGGAAGATTCTGGCCGGTGAGCGCGTGGAGCGCTTCGGAGACATCAACGAATGCTTCTCTGAGCCGGGGCGGATTTTAACCACGCCGGAGTATTACGCGTACTTAAAGATCGGCGAGGGCTGTGACAATCACTGCGCCTACTGCATCATCCCGGCTCTGCGCGGCCGCTACCGCAGCCGCCCGATGGAAGAGCTTGTAAAAGAAGCGCAGGATTTAGCCGACAGCGGCGTCAAGGAGCTGATCGTGGTCGCGCAGGACACGAGCCGATATGGCATCGACCTTTATGGAAAGCGCTGTTTGGCAGAGCTTCTGCAAAAGCTCTGCCGCATTGAAGGCATCGTCTGGGTGCGCGTTCATTATCTCTATCCCGATGAAATGTCGGAGGAGCTGATTGATGTGCTGGCAAACGAGCCGAAGATCGTCAAGTATCTGGACATTCCGCTTCAGCATATCAACGACGAAATTTTAAGGCGCATGAACCGCCGCGGCAACAGTGAATATGTCAAGGCGCTTTTAACGAAGCTCCGCGCGCGCATCCCGGGTCTTGTGCTCCGCACGAGCCTCATCACCGGCCTTCCCGGCGAGGGCGAGGAAGAATTCCAGGAGCTTTGCGCGTTCTTAAAGGAGTTCCGGCTTGAGCGCGTCGGTACGTTTGCCTTCTCCCCTGAGGAGGGGACGCGCGCGGCGCAGATGGAGTACCCCGACCGCGAGGTCGCCGAGGCAAGAGCCGAGATCGTGAACGAATTGCAGTCGCGCATCATGGATGACTACAATGCCGCCTGCGAGGGAAAGACGATGCAGGTGCTCTGCGAGGGCTATGATGCAGATGAGGAGTGCTACTACGGAAGAACCTATGCAGACTCGCCCGACATCGACGGGCGCATCTGGTTTACGGCCTCGCGCCACATCCGGACGGGCGAATTTGTGGATGTGGTCGTGGTCGGCGCATATGATGGAGAACTGACGGGCATGCTTGAGGAGGATATGGAAAATGACGACGGCGAGTAAAATTACAATGGTGCGGATTGTTCTGATCCCGTTTTTCATGGCGTTTTTGCTGCTCAGCCCCGGAAACGATACGTTCCGCTGGGTGGCGCTGGCGATTTTTGTGGTCGCGAGTCTGAGTGACTTTGTAGACGGCTACATTGCCCGGCATTACAATCAGGTCACGGATTTTGGCAAATTCTTTGACACACTGGCAGATAAGCTTCTTGTGACGGCCTGCCTGATGGTCTTCGTTGCGCAGGGGCGCATGGCCTGCTGGATCGCGTTTGTCGTGATCGCGCGCGAGTTTGCAATCATGGGTCTGCGCTGCGTCGCGGCCAATGCCGGGCGCGTCATTGCGGCGGGCTGGTCCGGAAAAATCAAGACCTCGTGTACGATGGTCGGCCTGATCGTGATGATGGCCATTTCGGGCGTGGCGCTGCTCGACACGGTGATCTGCGCGGTCATTCTTGTGACGACGATCTATTCTGCCATCGAGTACTTTGTGAAAAACTGGGATGTCCTCATGCCCGGCGCTTGACTTTTGGGCGCGGCAATGATATGATGTCGGAAGAAAATTGAAAAGTTCATATCGCGTTGACCGAAAAGAGTACCTTACCATTGCTTCGCAGAGAGTTCCCGTCGCCGGCTGAAAGCGGGAATGCAGCAGGGTCTGGGAACGTGCGTTCGTGAGCGAGGGGAGACCCCGTCTGAGCCTGCGTCAAGGCTCGTAAGTTAGAAATCAGAGTGGAACCGCGAGTTTACATGACCCGCCTCTTGAGCAGAATTGCAAGGGAGGCGGGCATTTTCTTTTGGCCGGGCAGCCGGTTCAATCCATCCCTGAAAGAAGGAGAAACGCTTTTGCATATCATTGAAGACATTCAGGCCTACAAGCGAAACGACCCGGCGGCCAGAAGTGTGGCAGAAATTCTGCTGCTCTATAACGGGCTGCATGCGACCATCGACTATCGCATTGCACACTGGCTGCATGAAAGGAAGCTGCATTTTCTTGCGCGCAGCATCTCGCAGTGGTCAAAGCTGTGGACAGGAATTGAAATTCACCCCGGCGCAAAAATTGGCCGCCGCCTCGTCATCGACCACGGCACGGGTATCGTCATCGGCGAGACCGCCGAAATTGGAGACGATTGTCTGCTCTATCAGGGCGTGACACTGGGCGGCACGGGCAAGGACACCGGCAAGCGCCACCCGACGCTTGGAAACAACGTCATGGTCGGCGCGGGCGCGAAGGTGCTCGGCCCCTTCAAAGTGGGAAATAATGCGCGCATCGCGGCAAACTCCGTCGTTCTGCGCGAGGTGCCGGAAAATGCGACGGTCGTTGGCGTTCCGGGGCGCATCGCCCGCATCAGCGGCGAGAAGCTGGACCATATCCACACGCCAGACCCCGTTATGATCGAGCTGGAGGCCATCAAAAGGCGGCTGGATCAGCTTGAGCAGGCGCAAAATTCGTAACATCATACAGGAGGAATACCATGTATCTTTATAATTCGGCGACGCATAAAAAAGAAGAATTTATCCCCAACGACCCCAAGCTCGTCAAAATGTATACCTGCGGCCCGACGGTCTATCATTTTGCCCACATCGGCAATCTGCGCAGCTATATCATGGAGGATGTGCTGGAAAAGTATCTGCGCTACGTGGGCTACCCCGTGAAGCGCGTCATGAACATCACAGACGTTGGCCATCTGACCTCAGATGCAGATGAGGGCGAGGATAAGATGCTCAAGGGCGCAAAGCGCGAGCATAAGAGCGTCATGGAAATTGCGCAGTTCTATACCGACGCGTTCTTTGATGACTGCCGCAGGCTCAACATCAAGCGCCCCGACGTTGTCCAGCCGGCAACGGGCTGCATCGATGAGTATATCAAGATCATTACAAAGCTTCTGGATACGGGCTATGCGTATGTTGCGGGCGGAAACGTCTATTTTGACACGTCGAAGCTTGAAAAGTATTATATCTTCAACGAACACAACGAGGAAGATCTTGCCATCGGCGTGCGCGAGGGCGTGGAAGAAGATACCAACAAGCGCAACAAAAATGACTTCGTGCTCTGGTTTACGAAGTCGAAGTTTGAAGATCAGGCGCTCAAGTGGGACTCTCCCTGGGGCGTGGGCTATCCCGGCTGGCAC
Source organism: uncultured Oscillospiraceae bacterium (assembly GCA_964640905.1). Taxonomy (GTDB): domain Bacteria; phylum Bacillota; class Clostridia; order Oscillospirales; family Oscillospiraceae; genus CAG-170. The sequence continues at coordinate 938 of CAZXIW010000010.1, read as the reverse complement.
ATTGAGTGCTCTGGCATTTCGATGAAGTATCTGGGCGAAGACCTCGACATTCACTGCGGCGGCATCGACAACGCCTTTCCGCACCATACGAACGAAATTGCCCAGTCGGAGAGCTACCTTGGCCACCACTGGTGCAACTACTGGATGCACGTCATGCACCTGAACACCAACTCCGGCAAGATGTCAAAGTCCAAGGGCGAATTTTTGACGGTCTCGCTGCTCGAGGAAAAGGGCTATGACCCGCTGGCCTACCGGCTGTTCTGCCTGCAAAGCCATTACCGCAAGAGCCTTGTCTTCTCGTGGGAGAATCTTGACAATGCGGCGGGCACGTATCAGAAGCTGATCGCAAAGATCGCCGCCCTCAAGCCCTCGGACGAGGCAATTGACGAAGCGGCAGTGACCGCTCTTCGCGAGAAGTTTAATAAGGCGCTCGGCAATGATCTTAATACCTCTCTTGGCATCACGGCGCTCTACGACGTTCTGAAATACAAGACGAACGACGCGACGAAGCTCTATTTGCTGGATGATTTTGATAAAGTTCTGTGCCTGGATCTTCTCAAGAAGGCAGACGAGGCGCGCAAGAAAGCAGCCAGCGCCGCACACTCCGGCGGGGACTACAACATCATCGCCGAGGACGGCGCGCAGGACGAGGCCGTGGAGGCAAAGATCCGCGCCCGCTATGAAGCGAAGAAGGCAAAGAACTTTGCCGAGGCAGACCGTATCCGCGATGCGCTCAAGGCCGAGGGCATTGAGGTGACCGATATTGCGGGCGGCGCAAAGTGGAAGCGCAGCTAAAAAAGATAAAAGCAGGAGCGGTAAAGCTCCTGCTTTTTTGTTTTTTGCAAAAGGATATGGAAATGCTTTCCCTACCGCCCAAAGGCCCCCTTGTGTAAAGGGCAGATTCCCCCTGCAAGGGGGAAATGTCCCGCAGGGACAAA
>CAZXIW010000009.1:0-35535 GCA_964640905.1 uncultured Oscillospiraceae bacterium | reverse complement strand
GCTGGCCGTGCCGGTTGCCATCCGGCTTCCGCGCGCACCTGCGCTTATAAAAAGCTGCCGGAAATCTCGTGTGTGACGCCCGTCACATACAGAAGCAAAACCACCAGCGCCAGCAGCACGTACACGCAGAAATAGCTTCTGGCGTAGTTCCTGCGGTTCAGATTCCGGCTGCCCAGCGCGTGGCAGATGAGAAACACCCAGCCGACCACCGGCAGCACATACAAAATATTCAGCCCAAAATATGCCCACGGCGAAAGCGGCCGATAGGCCTCCGGCAGATAGGCCTGTTCAAATTCATTCATCCGATATCCCTCCGTACTACAGATGCTCCTTGCCGCACATCTCATCCACCGTCAAACAGTAGACCTGCACCGAGGCGGCGGCTTCGTCGGTAAAGGAAAATGCCCGGTCTTTCCGGTAATGCGCCATGATACATGCCAGCGCCCGCTTCTTTTCTTCCCCATCTTCAACGGGGCAGAGCATGCCCGTGCCGATGATGCTCCGGAAAAAGTATGTATGCTTGCAGGCACTCTCCGCTTCTCCCAGCCGGTGCGCGCAGTCAAGCTCAAAGCCGACCCGCGCGCCCGCGCCGATCATGGAAACCTTGCGCCCCTGCTTTGCGCTGTGGACATAAAACCTTGCAGGCTCGCCCGCTTCATATCCAAAGCTCAGCGGCACAATGTACGCGCCCTCCGGCGCGTTCAGGCCAATGCGCAGACAATCGCAGTCTGCAATGATCGCCTCGAGCCGCGCCCGGTCTGTTACTTCACGGTCATGTCTTCTCATATTCCAGCACCTCCTGTTTTATTTCTGTCTTCGCAGTTGTTTCTGTTGCAGCCTCCGGCTGTGCCGGCTCCGGCGCGGCCTCATCCAGAGCAGGCGCTTCCTTTGTCCCCTCTCCAAGCGGCAAAAGCTCCGTCAGATAGCTGTACGCCTGATAAAAGCACGCCGCATGGTAATTCATGACCGCCGTCTCCGCGCCGCCTGCCTGCGCGCGCGGCGTATCCGGCTGCTGCATGCCAAGCGCATACAGACAGGAAAGATTCTCCTGCGACACCTGGCCGAAGCTGTCCATCGTGGCCAGCGCCTGAAGCTCCTGGAGCATGCGCTCGCCGAGCTGCACACACCCTTCCTCCCACGCAAGCATCTCGCGGTAGCGCCGCCTTTTTAAAAGCGCGCCCTGCCCGCGCGTCTGCTCCAGCTCATAGGTGAGCTTTTCGCGCAGCTCCTCGCAGGGGCGAAGATCGGGGTATTTCCCAAAGCAGACGATCTGCTCCAGCGCCGCAAGACACGCCTGCTGCAATTTCCGCAAAAGCGCCGCGACGGTTTTCCCGTTGGAATACGGATGCACAAAAATATTGACCAGCAGCCCGAAGCTCAGGCCAAACGACACATCGCGGATGCGCGCTAAAATATCGCCCGGTGTGCTTGCGCCCGTGCAGACAGACAAAAAGATGAGCGACGCCAAAAACACCGCGTAGGACACGCGCAGAAGATTGCACACAATAATCACTGCGAAAAGGCTCAGCCCGATCAGCCACAACGGCGGCTGCGGCAGCAGCAGCCGCAGCAAAAAGCCCATCGCGCTTCCTACCAGCACGCCCACCATCTGGTTCAGGCACGCGTGCCAGGAGGCCTTGATCGTCCGCTCCATTGCGCAGTAAGCGCCCATGAGCGCCAGATCCGGGCTCATCTGTGAAAACCGGCTGCACACCAGAAGCGTCAGCGTCGCCGCGATGACGGTCTTCCAGATCCGGTAGCCCGGCCTATGTAATCTTAGAAAGCTCATACCACGCCTCCATCGCTCCCGCGCCCCAAATGGGGTGCGGGAGCGCCCGTTTGTCAAAAACGCCTTCCGGATTTTCTGACAGTTTCCTACAGATCGTCCGCGTCCTGCACCGGCATTTCATAAGGGTCTTCCGGCTTTCCCGTCCAGCTTCCCTGCGGGTCGGTCTTTTGCGCCGCAGGCCACCAGTTTTCTTTTTGCGCAGACGCTTTTTTGTGCTTTTTCATTGCGCGCCTCCTTCCTTGCAGAATGCAGTTAGCTTCTGCAAGGGCGCGCGCGTTCATGCATCCGGGCTTTTGCCCGCGCGCAGATGCGCGCCTGTCTCATCGCAGGTCTCGCGGAAATACGCTTCCTCGCGCATGGATGCAAAAAGCGCCGGTGCTTCTTTTTCAAGCGCCGCGAAAAACGCCGCAAAGTCCGGCCTCGTCACGGGAATCCACAGCTCCTGCTGCTGCGCAAAAAGCGCGTCACGCGCCAGGATGGCAAAGCAGTCGACTGCGTGGAAGCGGTCTTCTGCCACGTTTTTTAAAAAATAGATTTTTTCGATCTTTTCGCAGGGAAAGATCATCAGCGTCCGCTCGCAGAAGACCGACACAGCCGCTCCTGCGCCCCCCTGCGGCAGCAGGAGCGAAAGCGTGTCTTCCGGCAAAAGAAGATAGTGCTTCAAAGCCTTCCCTCCATGTCGATTTTATTTTCTCTTCCGACCAGCGCCGTGCGGCGCATAATTGCCTCCAGAACGCCCCCCGCGATGGCGCTTGCCTTGTCAGAGACCGTCTCGCAGTTTTTCACCTCGCCGCGCGGGTCAACATCGCCCGCCTTCATGCCCTTTGTGACCGGCGTCCCATCCGGCAAAATGCCGCGCAGAACGCCTGAGATCATGCAGCGCATCATCGTTCCTTCCACCTCGCCGACGGCCTCGCCCTGCTCCACCTGCGCGCCGATGTCGCGCAGCTGATGAAAGACGCCCGTCTCCGGCGCGCGCAATACGCGCTCGCCGGCAAAGCCGCCAATGAGGCCGGGAATGTTGGTGTTGGGAAGCGGCTCACCGTCCCAGATGACTCTTCCAAGCGTGTGCCCGCGCATGGTCTCCACAACCGCGTGGCAGTCGCGCCCGGCGCAAAAGCCGGGGCCAAGGGCAATGACGAGCGGCGCATCTGTGATCGTTGTTCCAAGATTCCGCTTGGCCAGAATCGCATCCACCACCACATCCGGCCGCAGCCACGCGCGGCAGGCGGCATCGGGGTCTGCCAGAACCGGGATTCTTCCTGCGTCCAGCGCCGCTTTGACCTCCCGCGCCGTCTCACAGCGCACTGCCGTCACATCCTCGACCGTTGTTTTTCCAAAGCGGATGGCCTGCGAGAAGCAGACCGTCCGGCGGATGGCCGTCGGCTTTTCAAGGTCGGTCATCACGACCGGAAAGCCGCAGCGGTGCAGCCGCAGGCCAACGCCGGAAGCAAGATCTCCCGCGCCTCGTATCAGTACAAGCATTGTATCTTCTCCTTTTGAAGCGCCCCCGCCAGAACCGGGCAGGAAAGCTCTGCCGCAAGGCTTCTCGCGCGCGCCATGTCCTCGTCTGTTTCGGCCTGATTGACAAGCACGCGCGTGTGAAGCGCCTCTAATTTTAAAAGCCTTGCCGCAAGCGCCGGGGTCGCCACGGTCTCGGGCGTTACGCCGAGCTTTTGGGCATAAAGCTCCGGCCGGTGCGCCGCCTCGATAATTGGCCGGTCAAGCCCGGACGCACCCAGCACCAGAATCGTCTGCTTCGCCTCCCCGGGCACGACCGGCTCATGCCCTGCGTGCGCCTTGAGTGGCCGCCCCTTTGCGCCGTCGGCCTCGACCAGAACGTAGTCTGCCATGCAAACGAGCATCTCAAACGGCACGGCGGGCGCAGAAAATTTCCCGTCCGCACTTCTTGTGCCCACGCAGATGCAGTTTGTTTTTTGGAGCGCCGCAGAAAGAGCCTCCTCCTGCCCGCTCACAAGGCACGGCAGATGCGCCGGGGGATAGATATGCGTGGAGGTACACACGATCACGCGCGCCTTTTTTGCCAGCTCCTGCGCCAGCGCGTATAAAAGTGTTGTCTTTCCGCCGCCGCCAATGATGGCGGTCAGCCCCGGCGTAAGCTCCAGCATCCTGCCAAGCTGCATCGGCGCACCCCCCTTGTCTCTTTTTGCATGGTATCACGCGCGCGGAAAAACGTCAAGCGAAACCCGCATCCCGCCCAGACTGCAATTGACAAATTCCGCCGCAGGCCGCATAATAAAGCTGATCGCATCGACCGGACGCCCCCGCCCCGCGTCGATTTTTGAAGGAGGCCTCTTATGCACCAGCGCGCACCTTTCCGCCCCGGCCTGAGCGCAAACGCGCTCAAGCTCATTGCCATCCTTGCCATGACCATCGACCATATCACATGGGTCGTTTTCCCGGGCTACTGCCGCCTGCCGGGCGTTTTGCTTCTGCACCTGATCGGCAGACTCACCTGCCCCATCATGTGCTTTTTCATTGCTGAGGGCTACCATCATACGCGCAATTTCCGCGCCTATGCCCTGCGGCTGCTGCTTTTGAGCGTTGTGTCGCATTTTGCCTACGTTCTGGCCTCCACCTTCGGCACAGCTTCTTATCAAGACCCGCGCTCCTTCCTTCCCTTTTATCATGGCAGCATTCTGAACCAGACAAGCGTCATTCCGTCGCTTCTTGCGGGGCTTTGCATGCTCCGGCTGAATGACAGCGCGCTCTCAGGCGGGAAAAAGGTTCTGGGCATGGCGCTTTTGTGCCTTCTGAGCTTCCCCTGTGACTGGAGCTGCATCGCGGCGCTCTGCATTTTTGCCATCGGCACAAACCGGGGCGCGGGGAAAACGCAGCTTTTCTGGTGTTTCTTCTTTGTCGGCTGCTACGCGCTGGTCTACTGCATATCGCTCGACTGGCTCTATGGCCTTTTGCAGTTTGCCGTCTTTCTGAGCGTGCCGCTTCTGCGGCAGTATAACGGCCAGCGCGGGGGCGGGGCTCGTTTGCAGCGGGTGATGAAGCCACTTTTCTATCTCTACTACCCCGCGCACCTGTTTTTAATCGCCCTTGCGCGCCAGCTCTGGCGCTGACAGGCCGCTTTTGGTTGACAATTCTCCGTTTTCTGTGTTAAACTATCGCTATGGAATCAAAATTCAGACCGGTTCTCACCATTCGGATCTTTGCCGATGAAAAGTGCTTTGGCCCTGGTGTGGCCACCTTACTGCGCAGAGTCGATGAGCTTCACTCTCTGCGCGCCGCCGCCATGTCCATCGGCATGGCCTACTCGAAGGCATGGACGATTATCAAAAACGCACAGCAGCAGCTGGGCTTTCCCCTGCTCCACTCCACGACCGGCGGCCGCAATGGCGGCGGGGCAACGCTGAGCGCGCAGGCGCGCGCACTTCTGGAGGCCTATGAGGCATACTGCCGGGAGCTGAACGGCTGCGCGCAGACGCTGTTTGCAGAAAAATTTCAAAACCTCCTTTAGCCTGGCACGCGCAGACTGGCCTGCGGGCAGAAAGTTTGCGCGCATTTTTGCAAAAGGCGGTTGCATAAAACCAGATTTTGTTGTACTATAGGGCTTGAGAGAACCCTTAAAAATACGTATCTGTTCTGGAGGTAATTTCATGTTTACAAAACTGCTTGAGGCTCTGAAAACCACCCGCCGCACCATCGTCTTCACCGAAGGCCCTGACGCCCGTATTCTCGAGGCTGCCAGCCGTCTTCTGAAAGAAGACCTGATGGACGTCATCCTGGTCGGCAACGTTGACGAGGTCAAGGCTGCTGCGGAAAAGGGCGGCTTCTGCGTCTGCAAGGCCACCATCCTCGACCCCGCCACCTACGAGGGCATGGACGAGATGGTCGCAAAGATGGTCGAGCTCCGCAAGGGCAAGATGTCCGAAGAAGAGTGCCGCGCGGCGCTGTCGAAGGGCAACTACTTCGGCACGATGCTCGTCAAGATGGGCAAGGCCGACGCACTGCTCGGCGGCGCAACCTACTCCACGGCCGACACGGTCCGCCCGGCGCTGCAGCTGGTCAAGACCAAGAAGGGCGCGCATCTGGTCTCTTCTTCTTTCATCCTCTTCCGCAAGGATAAGGACGGCAACGACGAAAAGTACTGCATGGGCGACTGCGCCATCAACATCGACTATCCCGATACCCTCGACAAGGCTACGGGCGAGGTCGTCTTCTCCGGCGCGCAGAAGCTGGCAGAGGTTGCAGTTGAGTCTGCCCGCACGGCTGCCTTCTTCGGCATCGACCCGAAGGTCGCGCTCCTTTCCTTCTCCACCAAGGGCTCCGGCAAGGGCGGCACGGTCAAGCTCAGCCACGACGCTACCATCGAAGCGCAGAAGCTCGCGCCCGAGCTTGCCATCGACGGCGAAATGCAGTTTGACGCGGCAGTTTCTCCTGTCGTCGGCCAGCTGAAGTTCCCCGGCTCGAAGGTCGCAGGCTACGCCAACACCTTCATCTTCCCGTGCATCGAGGCCGGCAACATCGGCTACAAGATCGCGCAGAGACTCGGCGGCTTTGAGGCCTATGGCCCGATCCTTCAGGGTCTGAATGCCCCGATCAACGACCTCTCCCGCGGCTGCAACGCAGACGAGGTCTACAAGATGGCGATCATCACGGCTGGCATGGCATAATTCCGCTTTGCGGAAAATATGGTCTCTCACGCGACCAGGCAAAAAACTTCGTGGGGATGCTGCAAGCGCAGCATCCCCAAATTTTCTGATTTTGTTTTACGTTGGAGTACGCTATGAAACTGACTGATTATCTGGGCGACAAGCCCTTCTGGAACGTCACGCTCAAGCTCGCCATTCCCGTGGCGCTGCAAAACGTGCTGACAAGCTCGTTCCAGCTCGTCGATACGCTCATCGTCTCCCAGCTCGGCGACGTTACGCTCTCGTCCGTCGGCATGGCGGCGCAATGGGGCTGGATGGCGGGGCTTTTGAGCTTTGGCCTGTGTTCTGGCATGAGCGTGTTCATTTCGCAGTACTGGGGCATCAAAAATCTCAAGGGCATCCGCCGGGTGATGGGGCTGGGGCTTATCTCGTCGCTTGTGATCTCGCTGAGCTTTCTGGCCGTGGCTCTCCTTGCGCCCGGCTGGGTGCTGGGGCTGTTCAATAACGACCCCGCCGTCGTGGAAACCGGCTGCCGGTATTTAAGGATCGTCTGCTTCTCCTACCCGGCGGTTGCCTTGACGTATGTCATGTCAAACGTCCTGCGCGGCACAGAGCGCGTGAAGCTTCCGCTCTACGTCTCGGTCGTAACGACCATCGTCAACGCCTTTGCAGACTACGGCCTGGTCTTTGGCGCGTTTGGTCTGCCGGAGCTTGGCGTGGAGGGCGCGGCGCTTGCAACGTGTATCTCCTCCTGGCTTGGGCCGGTGCTTATTTTCATTCTCTCGCTCTTTGAAAAGAATCTTCTGACCGGCCCTGTGCGGGAGCTTTTCTCGTCTTCTCTGCGCGAGATCGGCGAGTTTTTTACCCGCGCGCTTCCCGTCACACTCAACGAGGGACTCTGGGCACTTGGCATTCTGACGCTCAACCGCATCTATGCCAACGCAGGCTATGAATACTACGCGGGCATGACGATCTTCAAGACCTTCTCAGAGCTGGCCTTCGCCTTCTTCGTCGGCCTTGGCAACGCCTGCGTTATCATGGTTGGAAAATCCGTCGGCAAGGGAAAAATCGCGCGCGGCGTGGCCGATGCAAGGCGCTTTTCGGTGCTTGTGCCGATGATGGGGCTCGCGGTGGGTCTGGTGATGATCCTCGCGCGGCAGCCGCTTGTCGCGCTCTTTGCCGCGGGCGACAATCTCTCGGCCACGACGATCACAACGGCCTACGCCGTGACGATCTTCTGTTCGGCGGAATACTGCTTCCGAAACATCTCCTATGTGCAGGTCGTGGGCGTCTTCCGCTCCGGCGGTGACACGCTCACGGGCATGTTCTATGACCTTGGAAGCCTCTGGCTCGTCGCGATTCCGCTGACCTACGCTGCGGCCAACGTTCTGCATCTTCCCTTCCTCGGCGTTGTCATCTGCGCCTATCTTGGCGAGGATATCCCCAAGGTCATCCTCTGCCTGCGCCATTTTGTAACGCTCCGCTGGCTCAAGCCCGTCACACAGGAAGGGCGCGAGGGGCTTTTGAAATTCCGCGAAGAAAAAGCGTGAGGAGCGGAACTTTCCCCGCTCCCCTTTGTCTAAGCTGAAAAGAAAAACAAAAAGAGAGGATTTCTTATGGGCTTTGGATTTGGCTTTGACTGGATGTTTACATTATTTCCGATCATCTTTCTCGTGTTCTTTGCCATTTTCATCGGCATGTTCGTCTCCACGATCGTCGGCAACGCAAAAAGGCGGCGCAGAGATGACAATTCCCCGCGCCTGAGCGTTTCTGCGCGCGTTGTCTCCAAGCGCATGCAGGTCGGCACGACCCGCCATGCCCACCACCACAACCACGCTGGCCACATGGACACCGACTACTCCTACCGCCATTCGAGCACCTACTTTGTGACCTTTGAGGTCGAAAGCGGCGACCGGATGGAGCTTTTGCTCGACGGCGCAGACTACGGCCTTCTGGTCGAGGGCGACCGGGGTACGCTCCATTTCCAGGGCTCGCGCTACCTTGGCTTCGACCGCAGCTGAGGAGGGCGTCTGTATGCAGGGTGATTTTTCACGGGAGTTTCTTCTGACCCCGGACTACTGCGGCGCGCAGGGGCAGCTTTCACCGCTTGCCGTCTTTACGATCTTTCAGGCCATCGCCAGTGAGCACGCCGAGCGCATTGGCGTCGGCGGCGCGGCAATGGCAAAGCGTGGCGCATTCTGGCTGACCGTCCATAACCGCATTGATTTTTTCGCGCCCGCCTCGCTCATGCAGTGCGTAACGGCCAGAACCTGGCCGGAGGCCTGCGCAGAGCGGGCTGTCCGCTCGTTCCGGAGCTATACACTGCATGAGGGTTCGCGCCTTCTGGCGCGCGGGCGGACGCAGTGGGCGGTTTTAGGCTCAGAGGGCAGAGTCGTGCCCTTTGGCGCGTCCGGCTTCCCGGCGGATTTCCCCTTCCTCCCGGAAAGCGCGCTTGACGCCGCGCCCACGCGCTTTCGCGATACGTTCGCGCCCGGCGATTTTGTGCGCGAATACACCGTCCGCGCGACGGATATCGACCTTGGCCATCACATGAATAATATTTCCTATATCCGCGTGCTGCTCGACTGCTTTTCGGCCGCGCAGCTTGCCTCCGGCGCAATTTCCTCCATCGAGGCGCACTACAGCGCCCCCTGTCTGGAGGGGGAGACACTCTTGGTTTTCCGCCATCAGGCGGAGGATACCGTCCTCTTTGCCATCCGCAAGGCAGACGGCAAGGCCGCGTTTTTGGGCGCGGTGCGCCTTTCGCGCGCGCTTTGCAGCTGATCCGCCGGTACACTCTGCGGGCGGCCTGTATGACAGGCCGCCCGTTTTTCCTTCTCTTTTGCCAATCTTTTTTTCTTTGCCGTGGCAAAGTTTGTGAAATCGACCAATGTTTTTTTCTTGTTAAAATTTCCTCTTGCAAAATGGCGTTTTTCGTGGTAAGCTTACGCCATCCCAAAGAAAGGAAGCGACAGACCATGACAAAGGCTACCATGATGAACCGCAATATGTCTTCGTCTGCACAGGTCTCCTGCGCCGCTTCCGTATGCTCTGAGAACAACTCCATCATTATTATTCTGGACGCCATTCTGGCGTCCATTTTTGCGCTTATTTCCCTTTTCAGTCTTCGACTTCTTACCCTGATTCCATTCCGAAGCATGACGATTCGCCACATGGCGCAGCATTTTTCTCCCGCCGCATAGCGGGAAGCACAGATGCACCACCAGAGGCCTCGCCTGTTTCGGCGAGGCCTCTTTTTTGTGCTCATAGCGTCCTCTGTCCGGCCGGCAGCGGGCGATGAGAAATAAATCCTAAGAAAGAGAGACTACCCCATGGAATTTTTGAACTTTGTTATGGCACTGAGCCCGATCGTCTTCGTTCTGGTCGGCATCCTGACCTTCCACCAACCGGCCAAAAAGGTCGCACCCCTCGCTCTGGTATGGACGCTTGTCCTTGCATTTACGTATTTTAACGTGGACGGCGCAAGCTTTGCCGAAAACGTCGCAGTGTATGATCCCCTCGTCTGGAAGGGCATCAAGGAAGGTCTGAAAATCGTCCTGATGGTCTTCGGCGCATTCGTCATTTTGAACCTCCTGCGTGAGACCGGCGCAATTGAAGACGTCAAGGCCACCATCGCGCAGATCAGCGATGACCGCCGCGTGCAGCTGGTCGTCATCGGCATGCTGCTTCCCATCTTCTTAGAGGGCGCCGCCGGTGCAGGCGCGCCGGCCGCCATCGCAGCCCCCTTCCTCGTAGCGCTGGGCTTTGACCCGGTCACGGCCGTGGCAATGGCACTTCTCGGCGACGCGACTCCCGCCTCCTGGGGCGGCGCAGGCCTGACCACCATCAACGGCGGCGCGGCGCTGGTAAACGCAGGCGTTGCAACCGTTGCGCAGAACGCAGCAATGGTCGGCAGATTCCACATGTTCGGCGTTCTTGTCATCCCCTTCATCATGGTTGGCCTGACCTTTGGCCGCAAGGGCTTCAAGGGTGCTGTCCCCTACCTCACCTTCACCGGCGTTACCACCTGCCTGGTAATGTTTGGCCTCTCCAACTTCGTTGGCGCAGAAGTCACCTCGATGGGCACGGGCCTCATCTCCATCCTCCTGTCTGTTGCCTATGTCAAGCTCGTCGGCGTCAAGACCCCGGACGAATACCGCAATGAAAAGGTTCAGACCGAACGCAAATACAGCGCGTTCAAGGCAATGTCCCCCTACATCTACATGCTCGTTCTGCTGCCCGTGATCCGCTATGGCTTCCCGGCCGTTGTGGAAAATGGCTTCGCGGTCATGTGTACCTTCGGCTACATCTTCTGGGTCGATCTGGTCATCCTCTTCTGCGGCATGCTGGGCGCAGTTACGCTGGGCGTCAAGTTCAAGACCTACACCAGCGTCTGCAAGAAGACCGTTGGCCATGTGATGCCGGTTCTCATCACGATGGGAAGCCTGCTCGTGGTGGCCTACATCATGCAGTCTCCGTCCACCGGCATGATGAACCTACTGGCCTCTGACATTGCCGCCGTTGTTGGCAAGTTCTATCCGGCAGCCGCCGTTCTGATCGGCTCTTCCGGCGCATTCATCACCGGCACGGGCCTGGGGTCTAACATCATGTTCGCCGACATGCACCTGCAGGCCGCGCAGGCGCTCGGCATGAACCCCATCACCGTCTTTGCAGGCCAGAACGCGGGCGCTTCGCTCGGCAACCTCATCTGCCCGAACAACACCGTCGCCGCCTGTGCAACGGTCGACCAGGTCGGAAACGAGAGCGCGGTCATGAAGAAGACGCTCAAGTCGTTTGCAATCATCCTCGTTCTTTACATGGTGCTGGCCATGCTCTATACCTGCGTGTTATTCCCAAATTTCGGTGCATAAGCACCGAAATTTGGGAGGGCTGCACGCTGCGGCAGCGCAAAGTTTTGCAAGCAGAGCTTGCAAAATTCACGTTTGCAGCGTGAGAAGAATGTTTCGCCACGCACATGTCGCGGCGAAACATGGATTTTCAATTTCGCGTCTGCGGACGCGAACGCTGTGAGACAAAATGAATAAAACCGAAAGGAAGAATTTTGATATGAGTAAGAAACGGGTACTTGGCGTCATCGGTCTTGGCCATGTGGGCGCGCATGTGGCATACAGCCTTGCCGTGCAGGGCATCGCAGACGAGCTGGTTCTGGTCGACAAAAACGAGCAGAAGCTTGCAAGCGAGGTGCAGGATCTGCGCGACGCGGTGGCATATCTGCCGCACCGCGTTACCGTCCGCGCAGGGGACTTTGCAGACCTTGGCGTGTGCGACGTGATCGTCAACAGCATCGGCAAAATCGAGCTTCTCCGCGCCACGCACGACCGACTGACAGAGATGGACTTTACCATCCCCGCCGTGCGGGGCTACGCGGAAAAGGTCAAGGCCAGCGGCTTTGACGGCGTGCTCATCAACATCACAAATCCCTGCGACATCGTCACGCGCGAGCTTGCCATGGGGCTTGGTCTTCCCAAGGGGCGCGTCTTTGGCACAGGCACAGGGCTTGATACCTCGCGCCTTTTAAGCGCCCTTGCCCGCCAGACCGGCGTTGACCACAAGTCCATCACCTGCTACATGCTCGGCGAGCACGGCAACCAGCAGTTTGCGCCCTGGTCGTGCGTGAGCTTCCGCGGTGTGCCGCTCGATGTGTGGGCAGAAAAGGACGAGCGCTTCCGCTTTGACCGGGCGGCGCTTCAGAAAGAGTCTATCGGCGGCGGCTGGGTGACCTTCGCCGGAAAATACTGCACCGAATACGGCATCGCGACCACAGCCGCGCGCATGGCGCACATCGTTCTGCACGATGAAAAGGCCATCATGCCCGCCAGCGCCGAGCTTTGCGGCGAGTATGGCGAAAGCGGCCTCTTTGCAGGCGTTCCGTGCGTAATCGGCGCGAAGGGCGTTGAGCAGGTCGTGGAGCTGCCGCTGACAGACGAAGAAAAGGTAACCTTCCACGCCTGCTGCGACGGCATCCGCCAGAACATGGAACATCTGAAGGAAATCTGAGTATTACAGGCAGGAGGCATTTCAAATGAACATTTCTGTTACCAAAAATCCCAACCCCGGTACACTTCCCCCCGCCGACAAGCTGGGCTTTGGAAGCGTCTTTACCGACCACATGTTTTTGATGGACTATACCGGCGAGGCCGGCTGGCACAATGCGCGCATCGTGCCCTATGGGCCGATCTCCATGTCCCCGGCGGCAAGCGTCCTGCACTACGGCACGGAGGTCTTTGAGGGGCTCAAGGCCTACCGCCGTCCGGATGGCGGCGTACAGCTGTTCAGACCGTGGGAAAATGTCGCGCGCCTGAACCGCTCGTGTGAGCGGCTGGGGCTTCCGCAGCTTGACGAAAAGGACGCGCTGCAAGCCATCTGCGCGCTTGTGAAGCTGGATGAGAGCTGGGTACCAAACGCGCCCGGAACGTCTCTTTATATCCGTCCGTTTTTGTATTCGACCGACCCCTCGCTGGCGCTGCACGGCGTACACGAGGCGACGTTTGCCATCATTCTTTCGCCCTCCGGCAGCTATTTTAAAGACGGCCTCCAGCCCGTCCCCATCATGGTCGAGACCGAGGATGTGCGCGCCGTGCGCGGCGGCACGGGCGAGGCCAAGTGCGGCGGCAACTACGCGGCTGCCACGCGCGCGGGCGACCGGGCGATGGAAAAGGGCTTTTCGCAGGTTCTGTGGCTTGACGGCGTGGAGCGCAAATACGTTGAAGAGGGCGGCGGCATGAACGTCATGTTCAAGATCTCCGGCAAGGTCGTAACCCCCATGCTCACAGGCTCGATTCTGCGCGGCATCACAAGAAAGTCCTGCCTTGAGCTGCTCAGAAGCTGGGGCGTCGAGGTCGAGGAGCGGCTTTTAAGCGTTGATGAGCTCTTTGCCGCCGCAAAAAGCGGTGCGCTGGAAGAGGCCTGGTGCGTCGGCACGGCGGCTGTCATCTCGCCCATCGGCGAGCTTGCCTGGGGCGATGCGCGCTACCTTGTCAACAACAATGAGATCGGCGCGCTCTCTCAGCGTCTTTATGACGAGCTGACCGGCATCCAGTGGGGCACGCGCCCCGATCCCTTCGGCTGGATCTGCCCGGTCTGAAAGGCTGCCGAAAAGCTTCGCAGGAGTTTTTTACAACGAAAGCGTCTGGCAGAAAACTACCAGACGCTTTGCCCGGCGTGTCAAAAAGTATTTTGACACGCCGCTGCATTTTTTCAAACTATAAAAAGCTTGAAAAATGGTTGATTGAACGCGAAAGAAACCCCTGATGGGTTTCTTTCACACTTTCTTCCTTTCCGAAACTTTTAATCTGAACGATTTTTGACAGTCTGAGCCAAAGCGTCTGGCAAGAAATCGCACTTGCGAAGCAGAAGAAAATGTGGTAAAATCTTACCAAGAACAAAAAGGAGGCCACAGCAGATGAGACGGGCGCAGCTTTTAACCCGCGCAGCATTCATACCGGGCGCAGCCGTCAGCTGTGCGGGGGCTTTGTATGGCCTTACGCGCGGGTCTCTTTCTGTATGCCTGTGAGCCAGCCGATTCCCGGGACGGGGATTGGCTGTTTATGTTTTCGCGAGGAAAGGAATTCCAAATGGGACAGATGGAAACGTTTTTGACGCAATTTCACGCGACCGGCTCAGCTGAGGCCTACCGCTTCCTCGGCTGCCACGCCGAGATGCGAAATGGCGCGCCCGGCTTTGTCTTCCGCACCTGGGCGCCGCGCGCGCAGTCGGTGCGCGTGGTGGGCGACTTCAACTTCTGGAACGAAGAAGACCTGCCCATGATGCAGCTGGGAAACGGCGTGTGGGAGGCGTTCTCTGTCTACGCAAAGCCCGGCCAGCGCTATCAGCTCTGCATCAAAACGGCAGACGGGCGGACGATTTACAAGACCGACCCCTATGGCCTGCGCTGCGGCGTGCTGCCGGATACCGCCAGCATCATTGACGAGCAGACTCCCTTCGTCTGGCACGACGCGCGCTACCGCGCGCAGAAAAAGCGCGCATCGGCGCTCTCGCGTCCGCTCAACATCTATGAGGTTCACGTGGGCTCCTGGAAGCGCCATGAAGACGGAAGCGTCTACACCTACGAAGAGCTTGCAGACGAGCTGATTCCCTATGTCAAAGACATGGGCTACACGCACATCGAGCTGCTTCCCATCATGGAATATCCCTACGACCCCTCCTGGGGCTACCAGATCACCTGCTACTATGCCCCGACGCACCGCTATGGCACGCCCCGCCAGCTCAAAAGCTTCATCGACCGCTGCCACACGGCGGGGCTGGGCGTGATTTTAGACTGGGTGCCGGCGCATTTTCCAAAGGATGAGAACGGGCTTTACGAGTTCGACGGCACGTGCTGCTACGAGCTCTCCGACCCCGCCATGAACGAGCACCCCGACTGGACGACCCGCATCTATGATTACGGAAAGCCTGAGGTCAAATCGTTTCTCATCTCCAACGCCTGCTACTGGCTCTCTGAATTCCACGCCGACGGCATCCGCGTCGACGCCGTGGCGTCGATGCTGTATCTCGACTACAACCGCCCAAATTACAAGCCGAACCGCTTTGGCGGGCGCGAAAATCTGGAGGCCATCGAGTTTCTGCGCCAGCTGAACACCGCCGCCTTCGCGCTCGACCCCTCGGTTCTCATGATCGCAGAGGAATCGACCGCCTTCCCGATGGTCACCTGGCCGGTCTGCAGCGGCGGGCTGGGCTTCCTCTTCAAGTGGAACATTGGCTGGATGAACGACATGCTTAAGTATATGGCGCTCGATCCGCTTTACCGCAAGGGAAGCCACAACGCGCTGACCTTCTCCATGACCTACGCCTTTTCCGAAAACTTTATCCTGCCGCTGAGCCACGACGAGGTCGTACACGGAAAATGCTCGCTGGTGGGAAAAATGCCCGGAAATTACGACGATAAATTCAATAATCTTCGTGTACTCTATGCCTATCAGCTCGCCCACCCCGGCAAGAAGCTCAACTTCATGGGCAGCGAATTTGCCCAGTTCATTGAGTGGGACTTCCGCAAGGGGCTGGACTGGCTGCTGCTGGGCTATGAGAAGCATCAGAAGATGCAGCACTTTGTCCGCACGCTCAACCACCTCTATCTCTCCCACCGCGCGCTTTGGGAGGATGACGCCAGCTGGGACGGCTACCAGTGGATCGAGCCGGACGATCGCGACCAGTCGGTTATTGCCTTCCGAAGGCGCAGCAAAAAGGGGCAGGAGCTTGTTGTTGTGTGCAATTTCTGCCCGGTGCTGCGGGAAAATTACAGGCTTGGCCTTCCAAGGCCTGGGTGGTATGTCCCTATTTTGAATACCGACGAGGAACAGTTCGGCGGCTACGGCTTTTCGGCGCAGACCGTCCGCACAGAAAAAGAACCCTCTCATGGGCAGGCGCAGAGCGGCCTTTTCCGCGTGCCGCCGATGAGTGTATGCTTCTACCGATACCAGCGCACCAGACCCCAGGCAGAACCATAACAGAACAGGAGGAACAAATATGCAATTTCAAAAAAAGCGCTGTGTGGCCATGCTGCTCGCAGGCGGCCAGGGCAGCCGCCTGATGGTTTTGACGGAGAACACGGCCAAACCCGCAGTTCCCTTCGGCGGCAAGTACCGGATCATCGATTTCCCGCTGTCCAACTGTGTCAACTCCCACATTGACACCGTCGGCATCCTGACGCAGTACCAGCCGCTTGAGCTCAACGAGTATATCGGCAACGGCCAGCCGTGGGGCTTAAACTCCTCGCATGGCGGCGTGCAGGTTCTGCCGCCCTATGCCAAGAGCAAAAACTCCGAATGGTACAAGGGCACGGCCAACGCCATCTACCAGAACATCGGCTTCATCCAGCGCTATAACCCGGAGAATGTGCTCATCCTCTCCGGCGACCATATCTACAAAATGGACTACGCGGCCATGCTGCGCTTCCATGAGAGCAAGGACTCCGACTGCACCATCGCCGTGCGCGATGTACCCTTGAAGGAGGCCTCCCGCTTCGGCATCATGAACACCCGCGAGGACGGGTCGATCTATGAGTTTGAGGAAAAGCCGAAGCAGCCAAAGTCCACCAACGCCTCCATGGGCATTTATATCTTCAAGTGGAGCGTGCTCAAGGCCTTCCTGGAGGCCGACGAGGCAGACCCCAACAGCGAAAACGACTTTGGCAAAAACGTCATCCCCGCCATTTTGAATGCAGGCCACCGGATGTATGCCTATCAGTTTGACGGCTACTGGAAGGACGTTGGCACGATCTCCAGCCTCTGGGAGGCAAACATGGATCTGCTCGGCAAGCATCCGCAGTTTGACATCTACGGCGGCGAGGGGCACAAGATCTACGCCAGAAATACCTCCAAGCCCGCAAGCTATATTGCAAAGTCGGCAGAGCTTCATGAGTGCTTCGTCGCCGACGGCTGCGAGGTCTATGGTCTGGTCGACCACTCGGTCGTCTCGACCGGCTGCATGATCGGCAAGGGCGCGGAGATCATCGACAGCGTCATCATGCCGGACGTTGTGATCGAAAACGGCGCGCATGTAGAAAACGCGATCATCGCTGAGGGCTGCATCATCCGCGCAGGCGCAAAGATCGGCGGCAGCATGGAGGCCGGTGAGCGCCGCATCAGCGTCATTGGCAAGGACAAGGAAATTTCTGAGGGCGCGGTCGTTGCACCGGGCGCGATTGTATAAGGAAAGGGGGAGCACATATGGAAGCAACCGGCATTATTTTCTCGAATATTTTTGACAACAAGATGGGAGACCTCACCTGGGGGCGTACCTCCGGCTCGATTCCGTTTGGCGGGCGCTACCGGCAGATCGACTTCGTGCTTTCCAACATGAGCAATTCCGGCATCCGCAACATCGGCATCATCACAAAATACAACTATCAGTCTCTGATGGATCATCTTTCCAACTGCGAGGACTGGGATCTGCACATGGGCGAAAACGTCCGCTTCCTCCCGCCCTACGCCACCGGCCACACCGGCGCTTACCGCGGAAAGCTTGAGGCGCTGCAAACGGCTCTGCCCGTTTTAGAGCGCAGCGACACGGAATATGTCGTTTTGTCAGACACAATGGTTCTTTGCGCCATCGACTTTTCCAGGGTCATTGACGCGCACATCGCTTCCGGCTGTGAGCTGACGATCATCGCCAAGGCAGGCCGCGCCGACGGCAAGCGCTCTTTGCCGCTGGCCGTCAAGGTCGATGAAAACGGAGCGGTCATCGACCTTGCCGTTGACTACTGCGCACCGGCAGATTATCTGGCGGGCATGAGCATGTTTGTCATGGAGCGCAAAAAGCTCATCTCCATCATTCAGGAGCAGGTGCCGCACGGCAAATGGCATCTGGAGCGCGACTTCATCATGCCGCAGTTTAACGAGGGCAAGCTCTCGGTCAATGTCTACGCCTTTGAGAATGTGGCACTGTTTAACGAGAGTCTGCCGGAATACTATACCAATAACCTGCGCCTTCTTGAGCAGGACGTGCGCCACAGCCTCTTCCGCACCAGCCTTCCGATCTACACCAAGGTGCGCGACTCTGTGCCAACGCTCTTTGGCCAGAACGGCCAGGCGCCCGACTGCCTCGTGGCCGATGGCTGCCATATCTTCGGCAAGGCGTCCAACTCCGTCATCTTCCGCGAGGTCGAGCTGGGCGAGGACTGCATGGTCGAAAGCTCGGTTCTGATGCAGGGAAGCAAGGTCGGCGCAAGGTCGCAGCTGCACTACGTCATTCTTGATAAAAACGTCACCGTCAAACCGGATACCAGACTCCAGGGAACCCCGGAGCATCCGCTGTATATCAGCAAAGGAGTTACCGTATGAAAATCGCAATGGTTGCCTCCGAGGCCGCCCCGTTTGTAAAAACGGGCGGCCTTGGCGATGTCATGCAGGCGCTGCCGCAGGCATTATCCAACATCAAGGGAAACGAGGTCAGCGTCTTTCTGCCGCTGTATGACCGGGTCAAATATTCGGGCAAATGGGAGCTTGAGTTTCTTGGCGCTTTTGATGTGCAGCTGGCCTGGCGGAAGGAATACGTCGGCCTTCTGCGTCTGAAAAGCCGCCGCAAAAAGCTGCGGGTCTACTTCATCGACAACGAGCATTATTTCTGCCGCGGCTGCGTCTACGGCTGCGCCGACGACGGCGAGCGCTACGCCTATTTCTGCAAGGCGGCGCTGGCGTCGATGGTGTATGTCGGCTTAACGCCCGATGTTGTCCACTGCCACGACTGGCAGGCGGCTTTGATTCCGCTTCTGATGAAGACGGAGTTTGCAGAAAGCTTTGCGGGCACAAAGAGCGTCTTTACCATCCATAACATCGAGTATCAGGGCAAGGCCGGGCTGAACTTCAACTATGACGTGATCGGCCTTCCGCGCGAATGCGACGAGATTCTGCGCTTTGACGACTGCACCAACGTCATGAAGTCCGCCATCGTCACAGCAGACCAGGTCAGCACCGTCTCGCAGACCTATTGCCAGGAGCTGCAATACCCCTACTACGCACACGGCCTGTCGCAGATCCTCTGCTCGCGCGCAGGCGCGTTCTCCGGCATCACCAACGGTATTGACACAGGCGTCTATGACCCCATGACAACCGAAAATCTGGCCGCGCACTATGACGCGCAGAGTTTTAAAGAGGGAAAGCTTCAGAACAAGCTGGCGCTTCAAAGGGCGGTCGGTCTGCCGGAGGACAAGGACACGGCGGTTCTTGCGATGGTCACGCGTCTGGCCGGCCACAAGGGCATTGACCTTCTTTGCTACATTGCAGAGCGCCTTATGACAAGGCGCGTGCAGCTTGTCATCATCGGAACGGGCGAAGAAAAATACGAATGGTTCCTGCGCGGCCTTCAGGAGCGCTTTCCCAATCAGGTCAGCGTGAACCTGTGCTTCAGCGCCGAGCTTGCAAACCTTGTCTACGCGGCGGCAGACATCTATCTCATGCCGTCAAAATCAGAGCCGTGCGGCCTTTCTCAGCTGATGGCCATGCGCTTTGGCACGATCCCCGTGGTAAACGCAACCGGCGGCCTCAAGGATACCGTGCCGCCCTATCAGGAGGGCGATGGCTCTGGCCGGGGCTTTACCTTCCAGAGCTACAACGCAGACGACTTCCTCGCGGCCATCGACCGCGCGCTGGCGCTCTACTATGACGCGCCGGAGAAGTGGCAGGCGCTTGTCCGGCAGGATATGCAGCAGGACTTTGGCTGGGCGCTGGGCGCAGAGCGCTATATGGCGCTGTATCAAAAAGCGCTGGGAGGATAACACATGACAAAAGAAGCATTGCAGAGCCAGCTCACGCAGGCCTGCCTGCGCCTGTTTGGCTGCGCGCCCCGCGAGGCGACCGAGAAGCAGATCTACCGCGCGCTGTGCATGAGCGTGCGGCGGGAGCTGGAAGATCGCCAGCGCGTCTTTCAGGCGGAAAACCGCGCAAAGGAGCGCAAGCAGGTCTACTACATGTCGATGGAATTTCTGGTCGGCACATCGCTGCGCAACCATCTTTCAAACCTTGGCCTCTATGACGCAGCTTCGGCGCTGCTGGCCGAGCTTGGCTTTTCTCTGGAAGCGCTCTGCGCCATGGAGCCGGACGCCGGGCTTGGAAACGGCGGCCTTGGGCGGCTGGCCTCATGCTACATGGACGCGGCCACCGGCCTTTCCTACCCTGTAACGGGCTTCTCCATCCGGTATGAGTTCGGCATCTTCCGGCAGAAGATCGTCGGCGGCTGGCAGATCGAATTTCCGGACGACTGGCTGGCGCTTGGCGATGTGTGGCTGCGCACCAGAGAGGACGACGCAGTTGAGGTCCGCTTCGGCGGGACGGTGCATGAATGGGTCGACCAGGGGCGCTTTAAGGCCGCGCAGGTCGGCTATCAGTCGGTCATGGCTGTGCCGCATGATTTTTACGTCTCCGGGGCAAGCTCGCAGGCGGCCAACAAGCTCACACTCTGGAGCGCCGTCGCGCCGCAGGGCTTTGACATGGCGGCCTTCTCGCGCGGCGAGTATGCGCGCGCGCTGGAGCGCAACACCATGGCAGAGACCATTTCCAAGGTTCTCTACCCCGCAGACGACCACCTTGAGGGAAAGCGCCTGCGTCTGAAGCAGCAGTATCTGCTGGTCTCAGCGTCGCTGCAATCGATTCTCAAGGAGCACTATAAAAAATACCGAACGGTTATAAACCTTGCCGACAAGGTCTCCATCCATATCAACGACACCCACCCCGCGCTCTGTGTGCCGGAGCTGATGCGGCTTTTGATCGACGAGTATGAGTGCGGCTGGGACGAGGCCTGGAGCTTAACGTGCCGCTGCCTGTCCTACACGAACCATACTGTCATGGCCGAGGCGCTGGAGCACTGGCAGATCTCCCTCTTTGAAGAGCAGCTGCCGCGCGTATACGGCATCGTCCGCGAAATCGACCGCCGCACCCGCGCCGCATTGCAGGGCGCATACCCCGGCGACAACGCCAAAATCGACTATATGGCGCCCATCTCCGGCGGCGAGGTGCGCATGGCAAACCTCTGCCTGGCTGCCTGCCATAAGGTCAACGGCGTCTCGCAGCTTCACACGCAGATCTTAAAGGACGGCATCTTCCGCGACTACGCCAATCTTGACCCCAGCCGCTTTGTCAACATCACAAACGGCATCGCCTACCGCCGATGGCTCTGCCAGGCAAACCCCGCCTTGAACGCATATCTGACCGAGCTCATTGGCCCCGGCTTTACCCGCGACGCGCGCGAGCTGGAAAAGCTTCTGGCCTACCGCGACAATGACGAGGTTCTTGCGCGCCTGCGCGAGATCAAGCTTCAAAACAAGCGCCGCCTCGCCGCCTGTGTCAGCCGCGCAAACGGCGTCAATCTTGACCCGGAGAGCCTGTTTGACGTGCAGGTCAAGCGGCTGCATGAGTATAAGCGCCAGCTTCTGAATGTGCTCCATATCCTGAAGCTCTATCTCGACATCAAGGATGACCCGCACCGCCACGTAACGCCCCGCACCTTCCTCTTTGCGGCGAAGGCCTCGGCGGGCTATCAGCTGGCAAAGCAGATCATTTCTCTGATCGTGGCCGTCTCAGAGCTGGTCAACGCCGACCCCGACATGCAGGGAAAGCTCAAGGTCGTCTTCATGGAGGATTACAAGGTCTCGCTGGCCGAGCTGATCATCCCGGCGGCAGAGATCTCCGAGCAGATCTCGGTTGCGGGCAAGGAGGCCTCCGGCACGGGCAACATGAAGCTGATGATCAACGGCGCGGTCACACTTGGAACGCTCGACGGCGCAAATGTGGAGATCTGCCAGCAGGTGGGCGAGGATAACATGTTCCTCTTCGGCCTTCATGCCGAGCAGGTTGAAGCGCTCTGGCGCAGCGGCTATGACCCGCGCGCCTATCTCTCGCCGCAGCTTGAGCGGGTGCTGCAAATGCTGACCTCGGGCGTGCTTGGCAAGAAGTTTGACGACATCACCGCCAGCCTTCTGACAAACCGCTTCGGCGCAGCCGACGGCTACATGACCATCGCGGACTTTGACAGCTACTGCCGCGCGCAGGCGCGCGCCGCAGAGGTCTGGGAGGATCGCACCCGCTTTGGAAAAATGTCGCTTGTGAACATTGCAAAGGCCGGTATTTTCTCCTCTGACCGCGCGGTCGAGCAGTACGCGCGCGAGATCTGGAATCTGGACTGACAGAGGAAGCGCCATGCGGATTTTATTTGACAGCAAGCTCTCGCAGTTCAAGACCCCCTTCGGGACG
The DNA here is from genome assembly GCA_964640905.1 of uncultured Oscillospiraceae bacterium. Classification (GTDB taxonomy): domain Bacteria; phylum Bacillota; class Clostridia; order Oscillospirales; family Oscillospiraceae; genus CAG-170. Next base: position 13,399 of record CAZXIW010000009.1, on the reverse strand, counting down.
CTCCGGCCGGACGAGCCGTGCCGCATCCGCGTCGACATTCCCGCCAGCTGCAAGACCGTAAAGGCCGCGCTCCGGCTGCTGCTGGAAGACGGCGTCAGCGCGCTTTGCGACGTGCCGCTTGCAAAGCAGGCGGAAAACGCGCTCTATGAGAGCTGGTGCGGGGAATTTTCCCTGCACGAGCCGGGGCTTTATTTCTACCATTTCCAGATCACAACCGAAAACGAGTCCTTCCGCCTTTTCAAGCAGGGAAACGACACCAACATGGAGGCGGGCGAGCTCTGGCAGGTCAGCTGCATCCGCCAGCGCTTCCCCGCGCCGGCCTATGCAAAGGGCGCTGTCATGTATCAGCTTTTCCCCGACCGGTTTTATGCCGCCGGGCGGTGCGACTGCGAGGGAAAGCTCCGCCCCTACTGGGTGCATGAAAACAAGGACGATGTGCCGGTTTTCCGCGCAAACGAGCGCGGCGAGGTTTTAAACAACGACTTCTACGGCGGCAATCTCGCGGGCATCTGCGAAAAGCTTGATTATTTGCAGGAGCTTGGCGTGGAGCTTTTGTATCTCAACCCGATCTTCTTCGCCTTCTCCACACACCGCTACGATACCTGCGACTATACGCGCATCGACCCCATGCTCGGCACACAGGAGGATTTCAGCCGCCTGTGCCGCGAGGCGCACGCGCGCGGCATGCGCGTCATTTTAGACGGTGTATTTTCCCACGTTGGCCGCCGCAGCGACTACTTTCAGCGCGCGATCCATGACCCAGACTCCCCCTACCGCGCATGGTTTGATTTCCAGCACTACCCGGATACCTACACCAGCTGGTGGGGCATCACAGACCTGCCCTGCGTCAACAAGCACAACGAGGATTTCATCCATTACATCATCGACGCCGACGACGCCATCGCCGTGCGCTGGCTTGCCGCCGGGGCAGACGGCTGGCGGCTGGACGTGGTCGACGAGCTGCCGGATGAATTTGTTCTTCGTCTGCGCGCGCGCATCCGCGCGGTAAAGCCAGACGCGCTTCTCATCGGCGAGGTCTGGGAGGACGCCTCCAACAAAATCGCCTACGGCGTCCGGCGGCGGTATTTTACCGAGCAGGCGCTCGACTCGGTGATGAACTATCCCTGGCAGAAGGAAATTCTCCGCTTTGTGCGCGGTGAGACCGGCGGGCAGGAGCTGGCAGAGCGCATCATGACGCTGGCGGAAAATTACCCGCCGGAGGTTTTGCAGTGCGTCATGAACATTCTCTCCACCCACGACACGCCCCGCGCCATCAACGCCCTTCTCGACCCGCGCGACGGCGAGCGCGAGGAGCTGGCCTGCCGCCGCTTCACCCCGGAGCAGCTTGCGCGCGGCAAGGAGCTTTTGCGCATGGCGGCCTTTTTGCAGTTTACCCTTCCGGGCATCGCCTGCATCTACTATGGCGACGAGGCCGGGCTGGACGGCTACCGCGACCCCTTTAACCGCCGCTTTTTCCCCTGGGGGCGGGAGGATACCTCCTTGCAGGAATTTTACCGGACGCTGGCACGGCTTAAAAAAACGCACCCGGCGCTTCGCGCGGGTGACGTGACGGTGGTCGAGGCCGGGGGCGGGCGGCTGATGCTTCTGCGAAAAGCGCAGGATGAGACGCTTGCCATTTGCTGCAACAAATCAAATGAGCCGTGGGAGCTGAGCTTTGGCGGCGAGCTGCTTCTTGGCGGCAGCATTCTCTCGCTGCTTCCGGGAAAGCTCCGTCTGGGCGCAGACGGCTACTGCCTCGTCTCGCGCTGAGCTCTGCGCGCGGCAAGCCGGTTATTTTTCAGAAAACATGGGATACTTGGGATAACGCGCAAAGGAGGAAACAGAACCATGCCAGTCAAGCTCAACCCCGACAGGGCCGTTGTCCAGATGGTCAAGGACGGCCTTCAGAAAACAGGCGGCTACTGCCCATGCAGACTCGAACGGACGGAGGAAAACAAGTGCATCTGCCAGGAATTCCGCGCGCAGATCGCCGACCCCGCCTTCGAGGGCTTTTGCCACTGCATGCTGTATTATAAATCACGGGAGGAAGGATAAGCCTATGCATGAGCTGATTTTAACAGAGGAAAATTTTGCGCAGGAGGTTCTGCAATCGGAGCTTCCGGTGCTGGTGGATTTCTGGGCGCCCTGGTGCGCGCCGTGCCGGATGCTCGCGCCGGTCATCGAGGAAATTGCCGCCGAGCACGCCGCGACGCTCAAGGTTGGCAAGGTCAACGTCGACGAGCAGGGCGGCCTTGCCGCGCGCTTTGGTGTGAGCAGCATCCCGACCGTTCTGGTTTTTGAGCGCGGTGCGCTTAAAGCCAGCTCCATCGGCTACCGGCCAAAGCAGGAGCTTCTCGCGCTTTTGTAATCTCCGCGCAAAAATCCCCAAAGGCGCTGCCTTTGGGGATTTTGTGTTTCCTTTCGGGGCTTTTCCGCCGGGCGCTACAGCTCTTCGGCGTAGGACAGCCCCTCCATCACGCGCAGCAGGCACATGATCTCGTCATGTGAGCGCCGCTCGCGGGTCTTGAGCGTCACGTTGAAGGCCGAAACGCCTCTTGCCTCAACATAATCGATCTGAAGCAGAAGATTGCTCGCCTCAAAGCCCAGCTCACGCACATACTCCAGAAAGTTTCGGATGGATGTGCCCTCCTTCAGCTCGATGTACACATCCAGCTGCTTTGAGCGCTGGCGCATCCAGAAGTCCAGCTCGTGCATCAGCGTCAGAATCAGGAAAATTCCGACGCTGCCGGGAATGGCGATCTCATACAGACCCACGCCCAGCGCAAGGCCAATGCAGGCGCTGGCCCAGAGACCGGCTGCCGTGGTCAAACCCTTGATCTGATTGCGTTTGGTTACAATGATCGTGCCCGCGCCCAGAAAGCCGATTCCATTGACGACCTGCGCGCCCATACGCACAGGGTCGCCAACCTGATAGACCTGATAAACATACTGGTTGGTCATCATCACCACACATGAGCCGAGGCACACGAGAATGTACGTGCGCAGACCGGCGGCGCGGTTTTTCATCCCGCGCTCCATACCGATGATTCCGCCGAGGAAAATTGCCAGCAGAATCCGAACCGCGATGGACTGATAATCTAAAGGTCTGAGTTCGAGCATACCAATACCTACCTTGCGTGCTTGCCGCAGGCTACAAAGTGCTGCGGGCTGACTTCCACCAGCTGCGGAATCGCGGCGCGGCATTCCTCTGTACACTCGAAGCAGCGGTTTGCAAAGCGGCACTCATCCGGCAGATTGATGGGGCTTGTGATCTCGCCCTTGAGGGAGATGCGCTGGCGCTTGTTGTGAAGATCAGGAACAGGGATGGCAGAGAGCAGCGCCTTGGTATACGGGTGGATGGGGTTGGCAAACAGCTCCTCCGCCGGCGCTTTTTCCACGATCGAGCCGAGGTACATGACCGCGATCTCATCGGAGAAATGGTTGACGACGCTGAGGTCGTGCGTGATGAAGATATACGTCAGACCCATCTTCTGCTGCAATTCCTTGAGCAGGTTCAGAATCTGCGCCTGAATCGACACGTCCAGCGCCGAGACCGGCTCGTCGCAGACGATCAGCTTCGGCTCCATCGCAAGCGCGCGGGCGATGCCGATTCTCTGGCGGCGGCCACCGTCGAGCTCATGGGGGTAGCTGTTAATCAGGCGCTCGGCCAGACCGACGGTATCCATCAGCTCCAGCACGCGGTCTTCGATCTCGTGCTTATTGGTGAGTATCTTGTTCAGGCGGATGGGCTCGGAGATGATCTGGTTGATGGTCTTTTTCGGGTCGAGCGAGGAATACGGATCCTGGAAGATGATCTGCATATCCTTGCGCATGTGGCGCATTTCGCCCTTGGAGAGCTTGGTCACATCCTTGCCTTCAAAGAAGACCTCGCCGGAGGTCGGCTCGATCAGGCGCAGAATGGAGCGACCGGTGGTCGATTTGCCGCAGCCGGACTCGCCAACCAGACCGAGCGTCTTGCCGCGCTCAAGATCAAAGCTGATATCATCGACGGCGTGAAGCATTCCGCGGCCGGTCTTGAAGTATTTTTTCAGATGACGAACCTGTAACAGAGTATCGGCCATTATTCATTCCCCCTCTTGATGTGGAAGCCCTCCTGCTCATAGGCCAGGCATGCGAAGCTGTGCGTGTCACTGATTTTGGTCAGCTTCGGGCAGCGCTTGAAGCATTCCTCTGTCGCATAGTCGCATCTGGGCGCGAATGCGCAGCCCTCCGGCAGATTGGTCGGGTCGGGCATGAGTCCCTTGATGGGCTTGAGCATGGCGGTACGGTTTTGGATGTTGGGCAGGGAGTTGAACAGTCCCTCGGTGTAGGGGTGCTTGGTGTGGTCAAAGACGTCTTCGAGCGTGCCCTGCTCAACGATACGCCCGGCATACATGACGGCGACCGTATCGCAGACCTCGGCCACGATACCAAGATCGTGCGTGATCATGATCATCGAGGTATCGTATTTTTCCTTCAGCTCGCTCATCAGCTCCAGAACCTGCGCCTGGATGGTCACATCGAGGGCGGTAGTCGGCTCGTCGGCAATCAGAAGCTTGGGGTTGCAGGCCAGCGCGATGGCGATGACGACGCGCTGCTTCATGCCGCCGGAGAACTGGTGCGGATATTCGTTGGCGCGCGAGCCGGGAATACCGACAAGCTCCAGCATTTCCTTTGCCCGCTCCATTGCAGCCTTCTTGTCAAGATGCTCGTGCAGCTCCAGACTCTCGGCGATCTGCTCACCAACGGTAAAAACCGGGTTGAGCGCCGTCATGGGATCCTGGAAGATCATCGACACATCCTTGCCGCGCACCTCTTCCATCTTGGCCGTCGGCAGATTGAGAATGTCACGCCCGTCGACGAGCAGCTTGTCGCACTCGACAACGCCGGGGGGATCGGGCACCAGACGCAGCATGGCAAGCGCCGCGGTCGTCTTGCCCGCGCCGGTCTCACCGACAAGGCCGATGGTCTGCCGGTAGCCCAGCTGAAGGTCGATGCCGTTGAGCGCGTGGACGATGCCGTCCTCCGTCTCATAGCGGACGACCAGATTTTCAATATCAAGAATCAGATTTTTGTTTTCTGTGCTCATAGCAGTTCCTCCCTTATCGCTTCAGCTTCGGATCGAGCGCATCGCGCAGACCGTCGCCGATCAGGTTCAAAGAAAGAACCGTCAGCATGATGGCAAGGCCGGGGAAGAGGGTCATGTAGCTGTAGTCGCGGATGTAGGCGCGGCCGGCAGAGAGCATGCTGCCCCATTCCGGCGCGGGCGCGGCCACGCCCAGACCCAAAAAGCTCAGCTGCGAAGCGGAAATAATGGCAGAGCCGACACGCAGCGTTGCCTGCACGATGATCTGCGAAAGGCAGTTCGGAAGAATATGGAACGCGACGATCTTCCATTCCGGCGAGCCGATGGCGCGCGCGGACTCGACATATTCCTCGCCGCGAACCGTCAGAACGGCGGCGCGCGCCACGCGCACGAACGGCGCGGTACTCGCGATGCCGACGGCCAGCATCAGGTTGAACGTGCTCTGGCCGAGCGCGGAGACGACCGCAATGGCCATCAGAACGCTGGGGATAGACGAGAAGATATCGCAGACACGCATGACAACGTCTTCAAACACGCCGCCGATGTAGCCCGCAGCCGCGCCAAGCGTCACGCCGAAGACCAGCGCGACCATGACCGCCACGATGCCGACCGCCAGAGAGTAGCGCGCGCCGTAGCAGACACGGGCGAAGATATCACGGCCCATGTCGTCTGTGCCGAACCAGTGCTCTGCCGACGGGCCCTGCATACGCTCTTTGACGTTGTTGGCGATGACCTGCGTCTCATAGTCAAAAATGTACGGGGACGCGAGCGCCACACAGATGATCAGAACCAGAAGAATCAGGCCGATCACCGCGCCCTTGTTCTTGCGCAGCTGCTGCCAGATGGAAGCAAACGTACTGCGTTTTTTATACTTTTGCGATGCGCGAAGTGTTGTATTTTCCACAGTGCTGCCTCCTTACTTTGTATACTGCGACTTGATGCGCGGGTCAACGAACGCATAGACGATGTCAATGATGAGGTTGACGACCGTGACGATCATCGTCGTCATGACAAGCGCGCCCGTAACGGTCGGGATATCGCGCTGGTCGATCGCGTCGACGACCAGACGGCCAACGCCCGGCCACGCGAAAACCGTCTCCGCCAGAACCGAGCCGCCGAGGACGTTGCTGAACTGCACGCCGAAGACGGTGATGATCGGGATGAGCGCGTTTTTAAGCGCATGCTTCAAAATAACGTTGCGCTCCGAAACGCCCTTGGCGCGCGCCATGCGCAGGTAGTCCTGGCGGATGACGTCGAGCATGGAAGAGCGCGTCGAGCGGCACATGAAGGCCGCCAGACCTGCGCCAATGGTAAAGGCTGGGAGAATCAGGCTTCGGATGCCGTTTTCATATCCGCCGGAGGGGAACCAGCCAAGCTTCAGCGAGAACAGCATGATCAGCAGCAGACCCAGCCAGAAGTTCGGCATGGAAAGACCCAGCAGCGCCAGAATCATCGACACGGTATCCTTGATCGAATTCTGGTTGACCGCCGCGATAATGCCCAGCGGGATGGAAATTGCCAGCGCAACGACCATCGTCACGCCTGCAAGCTTTAACGTGTTCGGCAGACGCTCCAGATACGTCTGCATGACATCTCGTTTTGAGACGTAGGAAGTGCCAAGGTCGCCGGTGAGCATGCCCTTGACATAGTTGATGTAGCGCTCAAGCAATGAGCCGTTCAGACCGAGCTCCTCGCGGGCCGCTTCGATCTGCGCTTCGGTGGCGTCGGCGCTGACGACGGAGTAAACGGGGTCGCCCTCGGCCACGTCCATGATTGCAAAGATGACGAACGCCACGCACAGAAGCACGGGGATCAGCATCAGCAATCGCTTGATAATATATCGGTGCATATTCTATCTCCTCTGCTGCATAACAGGTCACGCGGCGCGCGGCCGCGCGGGGATGGGGTACGGGTCAGCCGCGCAGGGCGCTTCAAAAATTGCGGCGCATTGCGGTGCTGACAGACCGGGAAATGGCAAAGCCGGAACAACGGGGTGATTGAGAGGTAATAAGGAAGGGGCTTAACGCCCCTCAGACTGCAAAAAAAGCCTCGCAGAGTTCGCGCCCGCAGGCGCGAAGGAAGCTAAAATCATTTTTTGCGGCGACATGCGCGGCGCAAAAAATACTTCTCAGCCCGCAAACGTGAATTTTGGCAGCAAAGCTGCCAAAACTTTGCGCTGCTGCGGGCTGCGGCCTTTTATCAAAAAACGCCTGTGGCGTTTTTTAATAATCCCGGAAGGGGCTTTGCGCCCCTTCCGTTCTGGTTCATTTCAGAATGCTTATGCCACGGGCAGGCAGGCGTAGCGGTAGTCGTGCTTGGCCGTGCCGTTCCACTTGACGCCGGAAAGACCCTTCTTAACGCCGATGTTGACGTAGGAGGTTGCAATCGGGACGATGGGAACGATCTCGTTGAGGTACTCTTCGATCTCGTTGTACATCTGCTCACGCTTTGCAGAATCCTGCTCGACGAGCGCAGCGTCGATCATCTCGTTGTACGTTGCGTCCTTCATGTTCGCGCGGTTCGAGCCGTTCTTCTTCAGAACGCCGTCTTCCTCGTAAGAGCCGTACTGGTTGCGGAGGGTGAAGTCCGTGCCGAGGTTATCGGTGAACTGATACAGGCAGAAGTCATAGTCGAGCGCAGCGTCGTTCAGAATGCCCTTCAGAGCGGCGGTCTCAAGCTTGATGAGCTCAAGCTCGATGCCGATCTGCGCAAGGTCAGACTGGAGCACCAGCGCCATGTTTTCCTTGGCCGTGCCGTTGTAGATCACGCGGAACTTGAGATCGCCGGGCTTGTAGCCGGACAGCTCGAGCTCTTCCTTGGCCTTTTCCAGATCGTACTCATAGACGTCCAGATCATCGTTCCAGCCAAACTGGCCGCGGTTGATCCAGTGGTCATGGACGAAGCCCTCGCCGTTGTAGCCGACCTCGATCATGGAAGCCTTGTCGGTTGCGTAGGCAACAGCCTTACGGACATGGACGTTGTCAAGACCTTCGCGCTCGTTGTTGATGGCGAGGTACAGCATGACGTAGTTGGGAACCTTGACAAGCTCAAGGTTGGCATCGTCTTCGATGTAGCCAAGGTCGGTGTTCAGCGGGTCGACGCAGATGTCGATCTCACCGGTCTGAAGCGCGATGAGGCGGGAGGACTCTTCCTTAATGAGGCGGTAAACGATGCGGCGGGTGGGCGCAGGCTCACCGTGGAAGTAGTCGGAGCGGACGAAGGAGATCTGGTCGCCCGGCGTCCAGGTCTCAACGGCGAACATGCCGGTGCCGATCTGATAGCCGAATTCGTCTTCGTTCACGAGCTTCTCAGAGAGGATGGACATACTCTGGTGGGCAAGGAGCATCAGGAAGTCCTGCGAGGGCTTGGAGATGGTGATGGCGATGTGCGTGTCATCGATGACCTCAAGGCCGGTCACGAGCTCAACCTTCGTCTTGGTGAAGGAGGACTCGGTCGCGCGCTCAAAGGTGAACTTGATGTCGCTTGCGGTGCAGGGCGTGCCATCAGTAAAGGTGACGTTGTCGGGGATCTCAAAGGTGAAGGTGCAGCCGTCGTCCGAGGTGGTCCAGGACGTGGCCATGCCCGGGATGACCTCATTGGTCTCGGGGTCGACCTCAACCAGAGTCTCATGGGTCAGCGTGAAGGCCATCATGTTGGCGTCGGTGTTCGAGCCCTGCGGGTCGAGCGTGGTGATGTCGTTGGAGACGCCGACGGTGATGGTGTCCTGATAGGTGGTCGAGGCGGGGTCTGCCGTCTCTGTGGTGGCAGCTTCGGTGGTTGTGGTTTCGGTGCTTGTGGTCTCGGTGGTCGTGGTGGCCTCGGTCGTCGTGGACGAGCCGGAGCATGCGACCATGCTCAGCAGCATTGCCAGGCACAGAACCAGAAGCACGAGCTTCTTCATGGCTTTCATAATTTTCCTCCTGTATCATATTCCTTCGATCAGCGCGCGGGCGCACATAGGCGCACCTGTGCTTATCTACCATATATTTTGACAGATACCGCGCAGGCTTTCAAGACCTGCATTCGGCATTTTTTTCTTGTATCGGCAAAAAATGCCGGATTAAAAGCGGCAAATTTTGCATCTTGCCTACGGCGGCTCGCGGCCATGCGTCTTTTTTCGGTTCTAATTACCAAAATCCATTGAAAAATCCCCCCGTTTGTACTAAGATAAGCTGAGACTTTGAAAGGGGGCGGCAGCATGAAAAAGCAAAGCAGCCGGGCGCTGCTGATTCTGATTTTTACCGTGCTTCTTCTCCTGCCGCCGCGCGCGCAGGCGCTCAACCGCTATTTAAGGGTCGGCTTCAACGCCAACACCCCGCCCTTTCAGTTTCTGGATAAAGACGGGCAGAGTGTCGGCATCCACATTGATATGATGAACGCCATCGCCGCGCGCAACGACTATGAGATGAGCTTCATCCCCTTTGAGACAAACCGCGACTGCATCAATGCCCTGCAAGCGGGCGAAATTGACCTTGTGCTGGGCGCGCTGGAGTCCTCCGGCCCGTTTGCCGGGTGCAGCCGGACAGACCCGCTCACAAGCTCACAGCTCTGTCTGGTCGTTGCAAACGACACCATCGGGCGCGGCGGCCACATCTCAACAGCCATCTGCGTCTCCGATACCATCCAGCACACGCTGCTTGCCAATCTCAACATCCATCAGTTTATTTCCGTCGGCAGCCAGGCGGCTGTCTATGCCCGCCATCAGGAGCTTCCGGACTCGGCCATGCTCGGCATCAAGGACAGCCTCATCTATCAGCTTGAGGAAAGCGGGCAGGATTCCAATTACACCGTGCTCTACAATTATCTCGGCGCGCTGGAATTCTGCATGCTCGTCAGAAGCGGCGACCAGGAGCTTCTTCGCGCCATGAACAACAGCATCAGCGAGTTCAAGGCCACGCAGGAATACGAGAGCATCTGCACCCACTGGCTTCCCGCCGGAAGCGAAGCACAGATGCGGCGCACACTGCGTCTGGTCTGCATCGCCTCTGCCGTCGCGGCGGCAGCTGTCGGCACGTATATCATCCTCACGCGCCGCATCCAGCAGCTTCTGCGCCGCCGTGTGGCCGAGCAGACGCGCGAAATTCAGCAGGCCAAGCAGACGCTCGAGCAGCAGTACGCGCAGCTGCAGGACGAAAGCGACCTCAGAAACCGCATCATTAAATACTCCCCCAGCGGCATGATGCTCGTTGACCGCGCGGGCGCAATCACGCTGATGAACAAAAGCGCCATCGCCATCGCGGGGCTCAAGGACGCGCCCATCGGCCAGAGTGCCGCCACCATCCCCGTCTTCCGCGAAATTCTCGCGCGCGAGGGCGAGCGCCTTTTCATCAGCGGCACCATGGTCGAGCGCAGCAAGCTCTACATCGGCGTCTCGCCCGCAGACACGCACTGCTACAGCTACATGACCCATCAGATCATCCAGTACGGTGCGGTCACGGGTGTGCTTCTGACCGTGCAGGACGTGACCGAGGCCGAGCGCCAGCAGCAGGAGGAGTTTGAACGGCAGAAGTCCTCAGCGCTCACGCGCATCGCCGCCGGAATCGCCCACGAGATCCGCAACCCCCTCATGACCATCCGCACCTTCGCCTCGCTCATCGGCACAAAGGGCGACGACCGGCAGGTGCAGGAGTCGTTTGCAAAATATGTCCCCGACGAGGTCGACCGCATCAACCGCCTCATCGACAATCTCATCCACTATGCCAAGCCGCCCCGCCGCAATCCCGAGCGCGTCTGCGTCGAGGAGCTGGTCAGCGACAGCCTGAGCCTTGTCCGGCCAATTCTGCGCAAGAGCGCCTTCCGCCTGCGCCAGCACATTGAGCCAGAGGTCTATATCTTTGCCGACCGCGACCAGATCAAGCAGGTCATGATCAACATCCTGCTCAACGGCGTCGAGGCCATGGAGCAAAAGTGTGCCGCCGCCGGGCAGCCGCTTTCGCTGACGCTTTCAGTGCAGGCCGAGGCGCAGGCGGAAAACCGCGTCGTCATCGCCATCTGCGACGAAGGCAGCGGCATGACCGAGCAGGAGCTGAGCATCTGCCGCGAGCCCTTCTTCTCCACCAAGCAGACCGGAACGGGGCTTGGGCTGTCACTGTGTGAGCAGTACATCCGCGAAAACCACGGTGTGATGGAGCTCAGCAGCCGGAAAAACGAATACACCCGAATTTCTCTGATTTTTGAAAGGAGTTAACCATGCTTCCACGCATTTTGATTCTTGACGATGAAAGCAGCATCTGCATTTCTCTCTCCCTCGCCCTTACGCCGGACTATGAGGTCGTCTGGGAGACCGACCCCGCCCGCGTGCTGGAGCGCCTGCAGGTCGAGCCGTTTGACCTGGTGCTTCTGGACATGGTGATCGGAGAGTATGACGGGCTGGACATTCTGGTCAAGATCAAAAAGCTCGCACCCTTGTGTACGGTCATCATGATGACCGCCTACGGAAGCATCCGCTCATCTGTCAGCGCCATGACGCGCGGCGCATTTACGTATCTGACAAAGCCGCTCGATGTAGAAGAGCTGAAAATTTACATCCGCCAGGCGCTGGAATTCCGGACGCTCAACGACAACGTCACCTACCTCAACGCCCAGCTCAAAGAGCAGAGCCAGGCCGAGGAGCTGATCGGCACAAGCCCCGCCCTGCGGCAGGTTCTGCGCATGATCGAAAAGTTCCGCGACGTCAACACCAACGTCCTCATCACCGGCGAGAGCGGCACCGGCAAGCGCATCGCGGCGCGCGCGCTGCACACGGGCGGCGAAAACGGCCGCTTTGTAAGCGTCAACTGCTCGGCGCTTGACGAGCGGCAGCTGGAGGAGGAGCTGTTTGGCTGCAAGCTCGGCAGCACCCCCGGCGCGCTCTGTGACCGGCGCGGCATGCTCGACTACGCCAGCGGCGGCACACTCTACCTTGAGGGCATCGGCGACATGCCGGCGGGCTTTCAGGCAAAGCTGCTTTGTGTCTTGCAGGAGCGGACCTTCTCACCCGTTGGAAGCCGCGAGGTTCACCGCTTCAATACCCGCATCATCGCCTCGACCAATCAGGACTCCGGCGCGCTGATCGAAGGCGGGCTTGTGCGGCAGGATCTTCTCTACCGGCTCAACGCCGTGGAAATTCACATGCCGCGTCTGCGCGAGCGGCGGGAGGATATTCCCCTTCTGTGCGACTATTTTATTCAGAAAAGCCCCGTCCTGCGCGGCCGGCGCGTCAAGCTGCGCGGCATCACAGACGAGGCATTGGAGCTTTTGTATCAGCACAGCTTCCCCGGAAATGTCCGTGAGCTTGCCAATACGATCGAATATGCGGGCATCATCGCCTCCGGCGAATGGATTGGCGCAGAGGATCTTCCCTACCGCTTCACCGGCTCTGCCCCCAGCGCAGACGAGGCCGGGCGCTTTCTCTCCGGCAAAACGCTTCAGGAGCTTGAGCGCCTTGCCATTGAGCATTCCTACCGCGCCAACGGCGGCAAGCGCACCGCAATGGCCGCCGAGCTTGGCATCAGCCCGCGCGGGCTTTGGAACAAGCTCAAGGAATATGGCCTGCAATAAAGCAGACGAAAGGAGTTTTCACCATGCCGAACCAATCCGCCCTGCGCTACGTCTTTCTCCGGAGCTACAGTAATGACGAGCTTCAGGCTTTTTTGACCGGGCTTCTTGAAAAGGATCTGGTCATTGACCACTGCAAGGGCAATTTTCTCTTTTTCCGCCGCTGGCATTTAAAGGACGCGCGGCTCTGCGTTGTCAGCGCCGACTGCTCCAAGAAAAACGCCCGTGAGGACGAGCAGATTCTTGAGTATCTGGACATCGCGAAAAAAAGCGGCTGGCAGCTGCTTTGCATCGGCGACTATGAAAGCCTGCTTCCCATGCGCCGCCGCCTGTATTTTTACACCTCCGACCCCGGCCTTCCCCCACTTGAGCCGGATGAGGCCATCGACTTTCAAAACGCGCACCGCGCCTTTCATGGCGCGCTGCGGCGGACGGTTCTGTGGCTGCTGCTGACGGCCTTCGCGCTGGTGAGCACCGTCGCCTTCATGCTGGCCGACGGCTTTTACCCCGCCATGGCGCTGCTCGACTGCGCAATGCTTGCCGTAAGCTGCGTCTGCATGACGCTCTGCTTTGACCGCAAGCGCCTGTATGACCACGTCACAAAGAAAAAGCCCCGCGCAAAAGGCAGCCACCTGCGCCTGCGCAGGCTTGAGCGGGCGCTGCTGCTCTCGATGGGCGTGCTCGCGCTGAGCATGGCGCTGCTGCTGGTTTCCTGAAAAGTGCCCTCCCCGCATTTAATATGGGCATAGCCGATCCCCGGCTATGCCCTTTTTCTAT
>CAZXIW010000008.1:0-35749 GCA_964640905.1 uncultured Oscillospiraceae bacterium | reverse complement strand
GCGCGGAGATCATCAAGCTGCGCGAGAAGATCGACACCACCTTCGTCTACGTCACCCATGACCAGGTCGAGGCCATGACCCTTGGTGACCGCATCGTCATCATGCGCGACGGCTTCATCCAGCAGATCGGCACACCGCAGGAGGTCTTCAACCATCCGGCAAACCTCTTTGTCGCGGGCTTCATCGGCACGCCGCAGATGAACTTCTTCGACGGCACGCTGGCAAAGAAGGGCGAGCAGTACGTCGCGACCGTCATGGGGCAGGACTTTGTGCTTCCCGAGGCCAAGCAGGCCGCGCTCAAGGCAATGGAGCATGTGCCGAGCGAGATCACCGTCGGCGTCCGCCCGGTGCATGTGCATCTGGCCGAGAGCGGCATCGACGCGACCATCGATGTTTCCGAGCTCATGGGCAGTGAGCTTCACCTGCATGTCAACTCCAACGGCAAGGACGTTGTCATCGTCGTCTCGACGACCGATATTGACATCGACTCCGTCCACGGCGGCCACAAGGCGGTCAAGTACACCTTCCGCCCCGACCTCATGCATTTCTTCGACAAGGAAACCGAGCGCAATCTCTTCTGAGAAAGCTCTTTGCAAAATAGCTTTCAAGCCCGCCGCACTGCGGCGGGCTTTTTGCGCGCGCACGCAAAAACAGGATGGACTTTCCGGAAATCTTCTGTATAATAACAGGCAAACGGCAGAAAAGAGAGGCAAACGCCATGGACGAAATTCAGCTGCGCGGCATCACAAAAAGCTACACCACGTACTCCACCGACCTTGTCATTGGCGGGGCAAAGCGCCCAAGCCGCACAAGAACGGTTCTGCGCGATTTGACCATGTCCTTTCCCGCCGGGCAGATCTCCGTGCTTCTTGGGCGCAGCGGCTGCGGCAAGAGCACGCTCTTAAAGCTTCTGGCCGGAACGGAACAGCCGGACGCGGGCGAAATTCTGCTCCCCACTGGCTGGCGCACGGCGCTGCTCAGCCCAGAGCCTTATGTCATCACCTGGACCAGCGTGCGGCAGAATGTCGCGATGGCCTCCGGCGTTGGAAAAACGCCCGAAGAGCGCTACGCGCACGCGATGGACTATGTGCGCCTTGTGGGGCTGGAGGATTATGCAGACCTCTCTCCCGTTGAGCTTTCAACCGGCATGAAGCAGCGGCTCGGTCTTGCGCGTGTGCTTGCCAGTCAGGCGCAGCTTCTTTTGATGGACGAGCCCTTTGCCGCGCTCGATTTTATCACGCGCGAAGAACTGCAAGCCCAGCTTCTTTCCCTGCAGGCGGCCATGCCGCGCACGATCCTTCTCGTCACGCACCAGCTCGATGAGGCGCTGCTTCTTGGCCAGAGCATCACCGTCCTGCACGAGGGCGGCGCGTATGAGCGCTTTGACCTTTCGGCGCTCGCTTATCCGCGCAAGCTGTCAAGCCCCGCGCTCTGCCGTCTGCGGCGGGATATCACGCAGAGCTGCCGGGGAGCAGGGGCGGCAGAAAAATAATGCGCCGCTGGCAAAAAAAGTGCTTGCAAAAGCAAACGAATTGTGGTAGAATGCAAACAATCAAATAGATGGACAGTGCGCGCGCCCTTGCGGCGCAGGCTGAATGGGGTGAGATGCCCCGCGAGTCGGTCACTGTGATGCTCCTGTGAGATAAGTCAGATCTGCTGAGCGCTGTCCTGTGCCTACGCCATTACCGGGGCCGAATGTGTACTTCCAGAGGGAATGTATCCGTGCGGCTGTGTGTATGGCTGTGCGGATTTTGTTTTGCCATCCGCGCCGTTTTGGGAGACGGCGGCGGTCGCAATAGATGTCTTCCTTCTTTGTTCGGCAGTTAAGACCGCTTGCGCTTCCCCCTGCGTAAGTTCTGCCATCCACCGGACGCCCGCTGACTGGGAACCAGCGGGCGTCCGGTGTTTTTGTGCGCAGGTTTGGGGAAACACTGGAATTTCTGGCAGAAAGTGCTATACTTGACAAAAGGCAAGCGCCGCTTGCCCCGATGTAACACGTCGGTTGCCCCATGTAACATGGTGTGTGCTTTACAAAAAGATGTATTTTGGGTTAAAATCAGAACAGGAGTAGGAAAATGGAAATTCAAAAGAAACTGATTGTGTTAAGAGAACACGCGGGAATTTCGCAGAACGAGCTGGCAGTGCAGATGCATGTGACGCGGCAGACGGTTTCCCGCTGGGAGAACGGAGCAGTCATGCCGCCGCTGGATGCACTGAAAGCTCTGGCAAAATTCTATGGTGTGACGCTCGACTGGCTGTGCGATGAGGAGGTGACAGAGCTTCCGCAGAATGAGCCAGAGGAGAAAAAACAGAAAGCTACGCGGAATGTATTTTGTAAAGCCATTCTGATTGGGGGAAGCCTCTGCATTGTGCTGGCTTTGCTGTTTGGACTCTTTTGCATACGGAAGCACGAAAAAACGAAGTGGGACATTCAGGAACTGACAGGGGAAGAAGTATATGTATCCCCGGAAAATGAATTTTCTTTAAAATGAAAGGATGGTTTTTATGAAAAAGTATCATCGCAGCATTCGCTCGGTTCTGGCCGTGCTTTTGACCTTGACGGCGCTGACAGGAAGTGCGCTGGCCGCTCTGCCGCTTCATCAGGAGACTGAGCCGGGAATTATTGAGATTCAGTCGGCGCGTGCGTCTAATTCGTTTGAGGTAGATGTTCCGGCAGGAGAGATTGTTGCAGCGGATACAAGCTTTTCTCTGGCGGCGGGTGATACCGTTGAATTCAATGCATCCTATACGCCCAGATCGGCAAATCTTGATGTTGGCCTGATCGCGCCGGATGGGCTGTTCTATTCGACAAAAGCAAAAAACGGAAAAATTGATTCATCCATCACGGTGAACGAACGGGGAAGGTATACATTTGCAATTCGCAATAACTCCAACGTTACGGTCAGCGTGACGGGCTTTGTTGATTATTGATCGCGTATACGTTGTTCTTTATAAAAGTGGCCACTTTTTAAAGATAAAGAAAAAACACATAAACGAACTGAAAGGAGAACATATGAAAAAAGTTATCAGCTTGCTTCTTGTCGTAGTGACAGTCTTCGCGCTTTGTGTTCCTACATTTGCGGCAGAAGTCACAAAAACAACGACCAGAAACGGAGAGACACTGACTGGAGACTTAGCGTATTATTCAAAAGAGCATCAATATGGAGGCGACGGCGATATGTATATTATTGCGTCGTGGTCTGGAAATAAGGTTGCGGCGATATACGCTACGGCAGAAGTGGTAGATTACCTTACTGGCGAATCTCTCTTGAACATCAGCAAGAATAGCCGTGATGCAACAACTGCGATGTCAGAGGCGGTAGTCGGAATTGTCAACACAAGAAAAGTAACTGTTTTTGGATGTGGTGAAATCCGGGATTCGTTTAGCCTGCTTGTTTACCCGACAATTTACGGAACGTACGGTAAGAGCGATGGTACTTGAGTAATACGAAGCTGTATGGTAAAAGGATGGACGCCAGTCAGGCGTCCATCCAACAAAGCGATACGGAGGATAGCAGCGATGAAGAAGATAAGCAAAAAGTGCGTATTATTCCTGCTCCTGGCTTGCTGTATTCTTTTTGTAAGTGCATGCGCAAAGCAGATGGAGCAGGGCACGCAGACAATCCCTGATACAGGGATACAGACTGAACATACAGGTGCGGCGTCAATTGCACTTTCGGTAGCGTCCGGGCGGTATAAAACAAATTATTTTTCGTCGAACCGGCTTGCCATTGTATCCGAAGCGGCGGTAGAAGAAGACGTGGCATATTTATGGGGGCGGAATTTCAACAATGAAGTTGAAACAAATTGGCTGATTCGATACAACAGAGATCAAACGTCCGAGGAATCCCAGCTTACCCTTTCCAATGGCGGATATATTACAGCGCTTGACGTATCGGCGGGGGAGACCTATTATTTGGAGCGGCTTGATCTGGAGGATGGTTCTGCCAAATGGTTTCTCCATGCTCCACAGGGAATAGAAGCGCTCACTTGGGCGGCAGAAGGCAATAATCTGGAGAATCTCAGAATTGTCGGAAATACTGCTTATCTGACAGACGCGGAAGTTCTGTATACGTGCAGCCTGCCGGATGGCGCAGTCATCAATACGATAGACGCGGAAACCTGTATTACAGATGTTTTCGAGGGAGAAGATGGGGGAATCATCGCTTACTGTGAGGATACAGGGATTTTTTACGGGTTGGTTGAGGCAGAACAGAAACTGATAAAGCTTGCAGAGCTGCCGTTGCTGTTTCAAAACAGCACTCTCGTTTCGGGCACAAACTCGGGCTATGACTGTCTGGTGCTCGGCCAGACGGCGCTGTTTGGGTGGAGAATCGGCGAAGAAAGCGCAACGCAAATCCTGTCCTTTGATACCTATGGTCTTGTGGCGAACAATATCAGTGCTTTTGCGTGCGTAGGTGATGGCGTCTTTGTGGGAGCTACATGGAAAAGCGGAGAATTGGAAGACCGCCTGTTTTGGCTGGAGCCATCCGACGGGGCAGAAGCACCTGAAAACGAAAAAAATTTAAAAATTGCCGGATTAAGCCGCCCTATGGTGCTGGCGTCGGCAATTTCTGATTTCAAGGCGCTGCACCCGGAGTACACGGTGGAATATATGGACTATGCGGAGTTATACGGCGAGCAGGCTATACAGCAGCTTCAAATTGATTTGACGCAGGCAGATGCGCCGGATTTGCTGTTTGTCAATGGCCTTCCACTTGAGACATATGCGAACAGAGGCCTTCTTGAAAACCTCTATGAATGGATTGACGCAGATGATTCAGTCAGCAGAGATGACTTTACGAAGAATTTAATCAAAGAGCTTGCGTCATACGATCATAAGTTATATCAAATTCCGCAGAGCTATAGCATTGTAACAACAGCAGGAACGCAGCAGGCTGCGGGAAGTCGCTCTGCATGGACCTATGCGACGGTCAATGATGAGCTGGCGAATCACAAAAGCGTTCTGTCGGCGTTTTATGGGGAAGAGAGAGATTCCCTTGCGCTGACGCTGCCATTATATATGATTCATACGCTGGTGGACTACGAAAATGCAGAGTCAAAGTTTGATTCTGCGGAGGCGATTTCCTTTTTGACCTTCTTAAACAACGTGCGGCCGCATGTGCAGATCCCATATGAGGCAGAAAACGAAATGGATGCGCTCCGAAACGGGGAGATCCTATTTGCACAGATGATGATTCTCTCGCCGGAAATGTTTGCAGAAACAGAGAATTTATTTGACGGAGAGCTTCTTTATCCGGGTTATCCGGACGCTGCCGGCGGAAGCTTTTACTTAAACCTTCCAATGTCGATTCCTGTAGCGGCAGAAGAAAAATATGGTGCGTGGGAGTTTATGAAAATGCTGTTTTCCTCTGGCTATTATGCGACAAGAGGTGGCTGGATTCCGTTGCAAAGTGGATTTGAAGCGTCGATGCAGGACGCGATTGCAAACGGTGTGTCAAAAGAAAGCATCCGGAAGCTGAGAGAAATTCAGGAGAATATTTGCAGCCTTGCTTATTACGATAAAATGATCTCAGATATTTTGGCAGATGAAGTCAGCTACATGTTTGCGGGCAAAAAAACCGCAGAAGAGACAGCAGAACAAATCGACCAGCGCGTTCAGCTCTATTTGACGGAGCAGCGCGGCTGACACGGCGCAATGGCCAGCCGGTTAACCTTCCGCAATTTTAACGCATGCGAAGAAAAATGCGCGCCGCGCTTTACAGACCCTGAGACTTGCAGTAAAATGGAAAAAGACGAAAAATGGAAGCAGACGGAAAAGGAGTGTGTATGAAGACGACAAAGAAAGTTCTGAAGCTTCTGCTTTTACTTACCGTGATTGCTGAGCTCCTTGGGCACGGGCATAAATGGAAGCTTCCGTCGATTCTGGTGGGAGTTTGGAATCTGATCGATGGTGTGGAGGCGATCAGAGAAAAACGAGTCCTCAGCGCCGTTGTTTCCATGCTGATCGTGCTGCTGGCAGTTTTGAACGTGATCGAGTGGGGAAAATGAGGCGGTGTATTTCCGGCTATAGGTGGCAGGCTTTGTGGCAAAATGGCAAAAAGGCTAAAAAATAGGGGCAGACGGGAAAGGAGCGCGCATGAAGCAGTCACGAAAAAGCATTTGGGCGCTGGCGGCGCTGTGTGCCGAGGTTCAGAAGCTTCTGGAAACGCTCCCCGCCGCATAAAAGGCCTCGCAGAGTTCGCGCTCTTGGGCGCGAATCAAATAAAATCCGAAATCCCCGGGGACATGCGCATCGGGGATTTCACTCTACAGCCCGCAAACGTGAATTTTGGCAGCTTTGCTGCCAAAACTTTGCGCTGAAGCGGGCTGCAAGCTCTTTGTCAAAAAACTCTGAAAGAGTTTTTTGACAGGAAAAGGCCGCCCCGCCGGGGCGGCCTTTGCGCAATTTAGCGGCTGCAAAACGTTTTGCTTTTTTCGTGGTTTTGTGTTATGATGAACGGCAGTTTCTCCGGCGCGTGCGTTGGAATCAGGGGGTCTTGCACATGGAACAGAATTTAACCAGCGGAAGCGTTTTCCGCAACATCCTTCGTTTTTCTCTGCCGTATCTGCTGTCGTATTTTTTGCAGACGCTTTACGGGATGGCCGACCTTTTCATCATCGGCCAGTTCTGTGGCGTGGAGGCGACCACAGCCGTGTCCATCGGCTCACAGGTCATGCATATGCTGACGGTCATGCTCGTGGGGCTTGCGATGGGCGCGACGGTGTCGATTGCGCAGGCCGTCGGCGCAGGCGATCTGCGCCGGGCAGGAACGAGCATCGGAAACACCGTGACGCTTTTCATGTCACTCTCGCTTGTCTTAATGGCGGGGCTTCTTTGCTGCGCAGACGCGATCGTCCGCCTCATGGCAACGCCCGAGGCCGCCGCCCCCGGCGCGCGGACGTATCTTCTGATCTGCTTTGCAGGCATCCCGTTCATCACGGCCTATAATATCATCAGCTCCATCTTCCGCGGCCTTGGCGACTCCAAAACACCCATGTATTTCATTGCCGCGGCCTGCGCGGCCAATATCGCGCTGGACTATCTTTTTATCGGCGCGATGGGGCTTGGCCCTGCCGGGGCGGCGCTTGGCACAACGCTGGCGCAGGCGCTGAGTGTTGCTTTGTCGCTGGCCGTTATTTTGCGGCGCAAAAGCGGCCTTGCGCTCTGCCGCCGGGATTTCCGGCCGGAAAAGGCCGTCATGCAGAAGCTTCTTTCCATCGGCCTTCCGGTCATGCTGCAAGACGGGTTCATCCAGGTCTCGTTTCTCATCATCACAGTCATTGCAAATGGACGCGGCCTGACCGACGCGGCAGCGGTCGGCATTGTGGAGAAGATCATGAGCTTCATGTTCCTGCTTCCGTCGTCGATGCTCTCGACCGTCTCGGCGCTCGGCGCGCAGAATCTTGGCGCTGGCAAGCCGGAGCGGGCAAAGAAGACACTCTGGTACGCCATCGCCATTGCGACCGGCGCGGGGCTTCTGATCGCGCTTGTGATGCAGTGGCTGGCAGAGGGGATGGTAGGCCTCTTTACGCCGGACGCGCTTGTGGCGCTTGCGGGCGGGACGTATCTGCGCGGCTACATCTGGGACAGCTGCTTTGGCGGCGTCCAGTTCAGCTTCAGCGGCTACTTCTGCGCGAAGGGAAAGTCCGGCCTGTCGTTTTTGCACAATTTTCTGTCGATCGTTCTTGTGCGCGTGCCGGGGGCATTTCTGGCCTCGAAGTATTTCCCGCAGACACTTTTCCCGATGGGCTGTGCGTCGGCGGCGGGGTCGCTGCTCTCGGTGGTGGTGTGCGTCATCTGCTACGTGATTTTGTCGCGCCGCGAAGCGCAGGCTCTTAGCCATAGATAAATGTGCCCTGCCCCGGTTTTGCACCAGCGCAAAGCCTCCCTTGTGTAAAGGGAGGTGGGTGAAATCTATGATTTCACCCGGAGGGATTGTGCAGAAAAAGCCGCAGGCATCTGACGTTTTTCGGCGAATCCGGAGCTTGCCAAAGAGCCCCTCAGTCAAAAATCAAGGATTTTTGATAGCTCCCCTTACAGAGGGAAGCCTCCCGGCGCGCCCGCGCCAACGCATAAAAAGAGCTTTGGGATAAAACAAGTGCCCTGCCGGGCTTTATCCGGCAGGGCACGTTTGTTATACGTTGGTGGGGTCGTAATTTTTGCCGAATTGCAGGTCGGTGAATTTGATGGTGGCGCTGTCCATGTGCAGCGGGCGCGTGTTCTGCTTCTGCGCGGGCGCGGCAGCGGGTGCGGTCTGCGGCTTCGGGTCTGCGCCGACGAGCTTTTCCATGTTCTCTGAGATGGCCTCGGCGATCTGCTCGGCGCTCTCCGACGGCGCGCTTACCGGCGCGGCGGGGGCGGGAGCGACCGGCTGGTCTGCCTGCCAGTCGTAGGGCTTTTCGCGCACGGGGCGGTTTTGCACCAGCTGCGGGCCGGTGAGGCGCAGATCATGCGACTTGAGCTTTTCCAGCAGCTCCAGATGCGCCTTGACCTCCTGCTCGATGGTATCGATAAAGGACAGCGCGGTCTGCCGGGCATTGTCAACTCTGGCCTGCTCAGAGGCAAGCTCCTTTTTCAGATCATCGCTCTGCGAGCGGAGCGCATCCTCTGCCCCGGCGACAATGGTCGCGCTGCGCGACTGCGCCTCGGCGATCATGCGATCGCACTGCGCCTGGGCCTGCGCCATCTGCTGCTTCATGGCAGCCTCCTGCGAGCGGTATTCCTCCAGCTTTTCGACCAGAACCTTCATCTTGGACTTGAGCACGGAGTTTTCCTTATAGAGCATGATGTAATCTTCGGTCAGCGGCTCAAGAAAATCGTCGACCTGCTGCATATCATAGCCGCCGAAGACGGCCTTGGCGAAGGTCTGCTCCTGAATTTCCTGCGGTGTAAACATTGAAACGTCTCCTTTTGACAGGCGGCTTACAGATACAGCCCGTTATTTTCCAGCTCGTCGATCAGATCGCCCACGATGTCGACATTGTAGGGGGTGATGATGTAGGTGCTGATGGCAATTTTCTTGATCTTGCCGTCGAGCGCGTAGGCGCAGCCGGAGAGGAAGTCGACCAGGCGTCTGGCAACGTCCTTGTTCGTGGCCTCCAGATTCAGAACCACTGCGTGCTTGCTGCGAAGATGCTCGGCGATATCCGAGACGTTGTCAAACCGGTCGGGCTTGACCAGAACCACCTGCATCTGCGCGGTGGTGTGGATGTTGACGACCTTGTTGCTGCCGGGGGTGCGGCGGGTGGTGCTGGCCGCGCCGAAGCTGGTGTCGGTATCGTCGCCCTCGTCCAGATCAAAGCTGCTTGCGCGGCTGGGCGCGGGGGCAACAGAAGAACGCGAGGCGCGCGTCGGCCTTACGTCATCATCAAATTCATCGAAATCGTCCTCGTCCTCGGTGTAGGGCTTGGCCAGTTTCTTCAGTTCATCCATGAATCCCATAACTTTTGTATCCTCCAAAAATCTGTCTGTCAGACCGTATTGTAATTTCTTGCGCCAAAAATGGCGGTGCCGACGCGGACGAGCGTCGCGCCTTCGCCGATGGCGTCGGCGTAGTCGTCGCTCATGCCCATCGACAGGCAGTCCATGGACACATTATCGTATTTTTTTGCACTTATGTCAACAAAAAGATTGCGCATTTGCGCAAAATATCTGCAATTATCGCCCGGATTTTTGCTGACCGGCGGAATTGCCATCAGCCCGCGCAGGAAAACGTGCGGATAGCCCTCCATTTCTGCCGCAATTTTCCGCGCCTGCTCCGGCGTAAAGCCGGATTTGCTCTCCTCCGCGCCGATGTTGACCTCAAGAAGAATGTCCTGCCGGAGAGAAAGCTTTGCCGCCTGCTTCTCGATGCACGCTAAAAGCTCCAACCGGTCGACCGACTCAATGAGATCGACCTGCCCCACAATGTACTTTACCTTGTTTGTTTGCAGGTGGCCGATGAAATGCAGCGGCCTTCCCTCGTATGCGCCCTGCGGCTTTTTCTGCTGAAGCTCCTGCACGCGGTTTTCCCCGCAGCAGTCCACGCCTGCGGCGATGGCCTCGCGCACGGCAGCGGCGTCGTTCATCTTTGTGGCCGCGCAGAGCTGAATTTCCTGCGGGTCGCGCCCGGCCTTCTTTGCGGCAAGCGCCATAGTCTCGCGAATTTTCGCGACATTTTCTGCAATGGTACTCATTTCCCCACAACCTTTCCGTCGTATAAATTCTGTGCATGGATGATGACCTCATCGCCCGGCCAGAGATTGGCGGTCGAGGTCTTGTCCAGCTCCACAACATAGCTCTCGCCATTGTCGTGGAGAATGGTGATGTTTTTCCAGCGGGCAGCTGCGCCCTCCAGAACGTAGACGCCCGTCTGCCCGGTGTCGCTGACGCGCACAGCATCCTTTGGCACACGAAGCCCCTGATAGGCGGTAAAGACCACGTCTGCCGACTGCTGGCGCAGGAGCGTGACATTCTGAATATACCGGTCACACGACAAGACGAGCAGCTTATACCCCGCCTCGTTCTGCCCGATGCGCGCGACGGTCATTTCGATCTCATCATACACATCGCGCGCAAAGAGCAGTGTGACCTTCTGACCCTCTGTCACGTCCTTGACCTCGCTGGCCGGAAGCGTCGTGACATAGTACCAGTGTGTGCCGCGAATGAGCTTTCCAATGGCGTTTTCCGGCACGGGCGCGGGCAAAATGGCGTTATAATCCTGTGTGGTCATGGTTGCAAGCAGCGCCGGCGTTAAAACTGCTTCATAGCCGTCGGCCACGC
Organism: uncultured Oscillospiraceae bacterium; assembly: GCA_964640905.1. GTDB lineage: Bacteria > Bacillota > Clostridia > Oscillospirales > Oscillospiraceae > CAG-170. The sequence goes on along the minus strand of CAZXIW010000008.1, from coordinate 24,984 downwards.
CGGAATAGGTTCCGGCGGTGTCGACGGTAATCTCCCGCGTGTCGCTGGCCGCCTGCGTTTGCAGGCGCGAAAGCTCAGCCTCCACGGAGGCAAGCTGCGCCTCAATGACGTCCTCGTCGCCGCTGCCCGCCAGACGGCGAAGGACAAGCCCCTTCAGCTCCGGCGCGACGTCGCGCGCCGAGGTCATGTCCCGCCGCACGGTAAAGCGCGCCATGGAAAGAAGATTTTCTGCGATCTGCTCGTCAAGCTCTGCCTGGTCGGCAAGGCTTGCCGATGCGCTCCAGGCGTATTGCAGCTGGGTGCGCTGCTCGGTGAGCGCGGCGATGCGGCTCTGGCGCTGCTGCGCGCCGTCAGAGAGATAGCCCATCGCGACGGCGCTTCCGCTTGAGACATGCGCGCCCTCGGCGCAGGTGATGACGGTGATGTCGTAGCCGGTGGTGAGGACGCTTTCGTCGCGCACGACAAAGCCGGTCGTGTAGCAGCCCGCGCCCGCCTCGTATTCAATGACGGTGGCCGTGGTCAGCGGCTCTGTCACAGAGGAGGCGATGTGGTAGCCAAAGTAGGCCGCGATGGCCGCGAAAAAGATCCAGAGGATCACGGTGGTGTAGCGCTTGCCCTGCTTCATGCATGCTCCTTCCCACCCAGGGTGAAGCAATTACTCCTGGGTCAGACGCAATGGGGTAGACGGCACAATGGTGGAAACGGCGTGCTTGTAGATCATCTGCTGCCGGCCGTCGGAATACAGCAGAATGACAAACGGGTCAAAGCCCGTGAGAGTGCCGCGCATCTGAAAGCCATTGACCAGAAAGACGGTCAGCGGTGTGCGCTCTCTGCGCGCCAGATTGAGAAACTGATCCTGATAATTTTCGGTACGCTGCATGGGTAAAACTCCTTTTCATTTCTTTTCTGAGATACCCATATCGTACCATTTTTACTGCGCGAAAAAGGGAATAATCTGACGTGCCTGCTGAAAAATTGCGGAAAAATCAGGCTCGCGCGGCTGTAGCAGCCAGTGCAGCTGTTCATTTCGCCGCAGCCACGTCAGCTGCCGCTTGGCGTAGTTGCGTGAGCGCTGCTGCACAAGCGCGGTCGCAGAAGATAAATCGCCGCCATGCGTGAGCGCGTCCACATACTCTTTATAGCCGATGGCCTGCATGGCCGTCGCTGTGGCGGGAACGCCGGAGGAAAGCAGGGCGCGAATTTCATCGAGAAGCCCGGCCTCCAGCATTTTCTCTACACGCAGGTCAATGCGCGCATAAAGATCCTGCCGGTTTTCAAACATCAAGCCCAGCCAGACGGCCTCGTGCCGCGGGGGAAGCGCCTTTGTTTTGCGGTCGTGCGCGGTGATCGTTTCGCCGGTCTCAAGATAAACCTCCAGCGCGCGGATGATGCGCCGCCTGTCAGATGGATGCAGGCGCGCGGCAGCCTCCGGGTCAACTTCCCGAAGTCTTTCAACAAGCGGCTCGATGCCCTCCTGCGCGGCCTGCGCCTCCAAAGCCTCGCGCACGCCCGTCTGCGGGCAGGGGGCAAAGCTTCTTCCAAGAAGCAGACTCTCAGCATAAAGCCCCGTTCCGCCGCAGAGGACGCAGGTCTTGCCGCGCGATAAAATATCCTGCAAAATGGGCTCTGCCATCTCCACGTATTTCCCAACCGAAAAGTCCTCCGCCGGGCTGATGACGCCGATCATATGGTGCGGTACGCCCTGCATTTCCTCCAGGGTCGGCGCGGCTGTGCCGATTTCCATGCCGCGATAGACCTGCATCGAGTCGCAGGAGAGCACCTCGCCGTCATATGCTTTTGCAAGCGCGACGGCAAGCCTTGTCTTGCCGGAGGCCGTCGGCCCGGCCACGCAGATGATCTTTTCCAAGAGGGTCTTCCGCCTTTCTAGGTTCGTTTGAACTGCTTTTCAAGCTCCCTTTTCGTCAGCTCGATGCACACGGGTCTTCCGTGCGGGCAGTATTTGATGTCGCTGCGCGAGAGCACCTCGCGCGCCAGCGCCTCGCGCTCGCGCGCGTCTGTGTGCCAGCCCGCTTTGATGGCGGCCTTGCAGGCCATCGTGTGAAGAAGCGCATCGCGAAGGTCTGCCTGCGCGGGCGCTTTGCCGCGCAGAAGCTCGGCGGCGAAGCTTTCCAGCGCCGCGCGCGCATCATCCTCGCTCAGCTCCGACGGGATCTGGCGCAGAACGAGCTGCCCCTCGCCAAGCTCGGAGACCTCAAAGCCGAGCGATTCCAGAAGCGGCAGATTTTCAAGCACGGCCTGCGCCTCCGGCCTTGTGAGGCTGAGGGCGATGGGCTGCAACAAAAGCTGCGCCATGATGGGGCTTGCCTCGGCTCTCAGCCGCTCAAAGAGGATGCGCTCATGCGCGGCGTGCTTGTCGATGAGCAGAAGCGAGTCTCCCTGCTCCACTAAAATATAAGTATCCATCGTCTCGCCGATCACGCGGAAGGAGACCTCCGGCATCGGAAGCTCCGTCTGCGGCGCAGGCTCGTTTGGTTCGGCTTCTGTGGCGGCAGGCGCTGCTTCCGCGCAAACGGGCGGGGCGGGCGTTGCCTGCGGGATTTTCTGGTCTGGGGCGCTCGGCGCGGGCTCGGTTTTGCCGGGCGCGGGCGGATTTTTTATTGTGCGCGATGGAAGCTGCACCGGGCTTGCCAGCGCGGCATTTAAAAACGACGGCTCGTCGGCAAAGACCATCACGGGCTTTGCCGCGGGCTTCGGTGCTTTTTCAAAGGGATTTTCCGGCGCGGCGCTGGCCGCGCGGCGAAGGTCCCCGGCGGACATGGTCTTAAAAAAGTCCTGCTTTCCAGCCGCGCCTGCCACGCGCCGCGCGGCCTCGTCCTGTTTGGAAACGGGAAGCTGCACAGAGGGTCTTCCCGGCGCTTTGTTTAAAGCCGACAAAACTGCATAATAAACCGCGTCAAACGCGCCGCGCTCAGATAAGAATTTGACCTCCGTCTTGGCCGGATGGACGTTTACATCCACAGCCTGCGCCGGAAGCGTAATTTCCAGCACGCAGGCGGGAAAGCGCCCCACCATGAGCTGGTTTTTATACGCCTGCTCCAACGCGCTTGCCAGCATCCGGGACTTAATAAACCTGCCATTGACAAAGAAATATTGCAGCGAACGGTTTCCCCGCGTGCAGGTCGGCTTTGTCACATAGCCCTGCACGGAAAACTGCTCCCAGCTGCCTTTCACCTGTACCATGCTGTTGGCAAGCTCGCGGCCAAGCACCGCGTAGATGGCGCTCATGCGCTCGCCTGCGCCGGTCGTTGCAAGCTGCTCTGCGCCGTCCTTTAAAAAGCGGAAGGAAACCTCGGGATGGCACAGCGCCTGCTGCTGTACGCAAAGAAATACGGCGGAGGCCTCCGCCTGGTCAGATTTCATGAACTTCATCCGCGCGGGCGTGTTATAAAAAAGGTCGCGCACGAGGATGGTCGTTCCCTCCGGGCAGCCGGCGGGCGCTTCCTGCGTGATTTTCCCGGCCTCCAGATGAAGGCTCACGCCGTCTTCCTCCCTGGCGCGCGTGAGAAGATCGATGCGGCTGACCGAGGCGATGGCGGCCAGCGCCTCGCCGCGAAAGCCGAGCGTTGTGATGGCGGCAAGATCGTCTTTTTCGCGGATCTTGCTCGTTGCGTGGCGCAAAAAGGCCGTGCGCGCGTCCTGCGGCGTCATGCCGCAGCCGTCGTCTGTGATGCGGATAAAGGTCAGCCCACCGTTTTGAATTTCCACGGTCACGCGCGCCGCGCCGGCGTCGATGGCGTTTTCCACCAGCTCCTTGACAACGGAGGCTGGCCGCTCGACAACCTCGCCCGCGGCAATGAGGTCTGCAACATGGGGGCTGAGCTGAATGATCTTTGGCATAGAAGCTCCTTTCACGGAAGAGTCAAGAGCCCAAAGGACATGGCGTTGATGAGCGCGTGAAGCGTAATGGGCATCCAGATCGTGCCGCCCTTTTCATACACCCACGCCAGCGCGACGGAGGCCGGAATGTAGGGAAGGCAGCTGAGAACGATCGACCAAAACGGATGCAGGCCAAAATACTGCCAGTTGTGCATCAGCGTAAAAAGAAGCGCCGAGACAATGTAGGCCAGCACCCGCGAGACGGGGCGAATCGTCCCAAACACGACGCCGCGCACCAGCGTCTCTTCCACGATGGGCGCGAGAATGACGCTCACGAGCAGCATCACATAGCGGTTTTTGAAAATCAGCGCGGAGACGGTCTCATTATTATAAATGGTGACCTCGCCTGCGAGCGTCCGCGAGAGCCACTGAATAAGCCACGTTCCGGCGTAGTAGAGCGCGAAGCCCAGAATCAGCGTCTGCACAAAGTTCCAGAAGCCAGAGCCAAAAAAGCGCTGCAACAGGAAATTGCGGAAGACGAGCAGAACGAAAAGAAGATTGACCGAAAAATAGATGACGTTGACCGCGATGGCCGAAAGCTCCAGCCCGCAGAGCGCCGCCAGATACTGAATGGCCGCACTCAGCAGCACCAGATAAAACGGCAGATAGCACCACCCGGCGACGGCCTCGGCGCGCGAGAGCTGGCGGCCAAGGGAATAATACGATGATTTTGCCATAGACAGCTCCTTTGATTACAATAGCTGCTTGAGCTGATAGAGTGTGTTCATTGCTTCAATGGGAGTGAGCGTTTCGATGTTGATGGCGGCAAGGCGGCTTCGGATTTCGTCTGCCTGCATGTCAAGAAGACTCATCTGCGCCTCCGGGGCTTTTGGCTGCGCGGCGGGCGCGGGGGCGGCAGCGCCGGATTCCAGCTCCTTTAAAATGGCGCGCGCGCGGGAAATGAGATGCTCAGGAAGCCCCGCAAGCTTTGCGACCTCAACGCCGTAGCTGTCATCTGCCGCGCCGGGGACGATCTTGCGCAAAAAGATCATCTCGCCCTGCCGCTTTTTGACGGCGATGTTGAAATTCTGAATGCCGGGGAGCTCGCGCTCCATCGCGGTCAGCTCGTGGTAATGCGTGGCAAAGAGCGTCTTTGCGCCAAGCCTTTTTGTGTTCAGCGCGTATTCCAGAACGGCTCTTGCGATGGCCATGCCGTCAAAGGTGGACGTGCCGCGTCCAATTTCGTCCAGAATCAGAAGCGACCTTGGCGTTGCGTTTTTGAGGATGTCTGCGACCTCGGTCATCTCGACCATGAACGTCGACTGCCCGGAGGCCAGATCGTCAGACGCGCCGATGCGCGTAAAGAGCTTATCAACAATGCCGATGCGCGCCGCGCTTGCCGGAACAAAGCTTCCCATCTGCGCCATCAGAACGATCAGCGCGACCTGGCGCATGTAGGTCGATTTACCGGCCATGTTTGGGCCTGTGATGATGGCCGCGCGGCACTCCGGCGTGCCAAGCGCGGTATCGTTTGGCACAAAGAGCGAATTTTTAAGCATCTGCTCCACGACCGGGTGTCGCCCCTGCGTGATGCGGATTTCGCCTGAGAGGTCAATTTCCGGGCGGCAGTAGTGGTTATGGACAGCCGTGTGGGCAAAGCTGCAAAGAACGTCGAGCGCCGCAATGGCCTGCGCGGTTTTCTGCACGCGCGCGGCCTGCTCGGAAACAGATTTCCGAAGCGCCGTGAAAATTTCGTATTCCAGCGCGACGATCTTGTCCTTTGCGCCAAGAATCGTTGCCTCCAGCTCCTTTAATTCCTGCGTGATGTAGCGCTCACCGGTGGATAGGGTCTGCTTTCGGATGTAGCTCTCCGGAACAAGGCCAAGCTGCCCCTTGGCAACCTCAATATAATAGCCAAACACGCGGTTATAGCCCACGCGAAGGTTTCGGATGCCGGTGGCCTCCTTTTCCCGCGCCTCGATTTCGGTGAGCATCCCCGTCCCGCCGGACTGAATGTCCCGCAGGCGGTCAAGCTCCTCGTTTGCGCCCGCGCGGATCATGCCGCCCTCGCGCAGAACGAACGGCGGCTCGTCAACAATGGTTCGGTCGATGGCGGCCTTGATGTCTTCCAGTGTGTCAAGCCCATTGGAAAGGCTCTTTAAAAGCGACGCCTGCATCGTAGAAAGCCGCGCATGAATGGCGGGCAGCACCGCCGCGCCCTGCGCCAGCGAAACAAGGTCACGGCAGTTGGCCGTGCCGGTTACGATGCGCGCCATGACGCGCTCATAGTCTGAGACCTCGCGCAGCGAGAGGCGAAGCTCCTCGCGGTCGATCGTTTTTTCCACCAGCTCCTGCGTGGCGGAAAGCCGCCTTCCGATCTGCGTGGGGCTGAGCAGCGGCCGCTCCATCCAGGCGCGCAGGAGTCTGCTGCCCATGGCGGTCTTCGTCTGGTCGAGAACGCCAAGAAGGCTGCCCTTTTTCTCCTTCGAGCGGAGCGTCTCGGTCAGCTCCAGATTGCGCCGCGCTGTGAGATCAAGCCCCATGAATTTTCCCGCAGCGTAAAATTCGAGCGTACGGATGTGCGGCAGATCATTTTTCTGCGCGTCGCGCAGCGCGCACAAAAGCGCCCCTGCCGCAATGACAACGGTATCCTGCCCGGCAAGGCCGAGCGCGTCCTGCGTTTTTTGAAACTGCGCCTCCACCGCCGCCTTGCAGAGACTGAGGTCAAACTGGTGCTCGCGTGAGCGCCCCATGCAGCAGCCAAGGCGCGCGCTGGCAAAGGAGGAAAGAAGCTCTGAGCCGGCGGCCTCGCCGCCAAGAAGAAGCTCCGTCGGGCTGAAGCTTCCAAGCTCATTGCACACAGCCTCCAGCGCATCCTCGCCGCAGAAGGCGCAGGCGCTGAACGCGCCGGTCGAGATATCGCAGAAGGCCGCGCCAAAGCTGCCGCCCTGCCCATAGACGCAGGCGTAGTAATTGTTGCGCGATTCATCGAGCATTGAGCTTTCTGTGACTGTGCCGGGGGTCACGATGCGGGTGATGTCGCGCTTGACAAGCCCCTTGGCCGTGGCCGGGTCCTCCATCTGCTCACAGATGGCGACCTTGTAGCCCTTCTGCACCAGCCGCGCGATGTAGCTCTCTGAGGAATGGAACGGCACGCCGCACATGGGAATCTTGTCCTCCTGCGCTTTGTCCTTCGCGTGGTCGCGGCTGGTTAGCGTCAGGTCAAGCTCACGCGAGGCAATGCGCGCGTCCTCGTCAAACATTTCATAGAAATCACCCAGACGGAAAAAGAGAATACAGTCCGGATTGAGCTCCTTGACCGTGCGGTATTGCTGCATCATGGGTGTAAGCTCAGCCATGCGGCGATGCTCCTTTCAAATTTGGTGTTGCGTTTGGCGGCGTTATGCGCGCGCGCCAACAAGACTCCAGGTCGTGCAGCCGGTGATCGCCACGTCCAGGAACTGGCCGATGAGGCTGTCCTCGCCGGGGAAGCGGACAAGTCTTCCGCCCTCGGTTCTGGCGGTCAGCATGTCGCCGTCGCGCCCATCGACCAAAACGCGCATGGTCTTTCCCACATAGGCCTGATGGATTTCCAGCGAGATCTGGTTCTGTACCTGGCAGAGCCTGTCAAACCGGCGGTTCTTTTCGGCCTTCGGCGTGGGGTCTTCCATTTTTGCCGCAGGCGTTCCGGGGCGCGGGGAATAGATAAAGGTGAAAAGTGCGTCGTAGCGGACCTTTTCAATCAAACTGATCGTGTCTTCAAATTCTTCCCCGGTTTCGCCGGGGAAGCCGACAATGACGTCGCTCGTCAGAACAAGCTCCGGCATCAGCGCTCTTCCGTAGTCCACCAGCGACAGATACTGGCTTCTGTCATAGTGGCGGTTCATGGTTTTCAGCACCCGGTCGTTTCCGGACTGGAACGGAAGATGGAACTGCTTGCAGATCCTGGGGTATTTTGCAATCGTGTCAAAGAGCTTTTTCGACGCGTCCTTGGGGTGGCTTGTCATAAAGCGCAGCCAGAAATCGCCGGGAAGCTCTGCAATTGCCGCCATGAGGTCTGCAAAATCGACGCCACAGGAAAGATCCTTTCCGTAGGAGTTGACGTTCTGGCCAAGAAGTGTGATGTCCTTATAGCCACTTGCAATCAGCTCTTTGACCTCGGCCAGAATTTCCTCCGGCTGGCGCGAACGCTCGCGCCCGCGCACGTAGGGAACGATGCAGTACGAGCAGAAATTGTTGCAGCCATACATGATCGAGACCCACGCCTTGAGCCCCGACGAGCGCACGACGGGAAGCCCCTCTGCAATGTTGCCCGCCGAGTCCTCGGCGGCAAAGATGCGCTTGTTTTTTCTCAGCACGAACCGCAACAGCTCCGGAAAGCGCCAGAGCTGATGGGGGTTAAAAACGCCGTCGACATGGTGGTAGCTGTGCTTGATTTTTTCGACCACGGTCGGCTCACCCATCATGCAGCCGCAGAGGAAGATCTTCTGCCCGGGGTGGCGGTTTTTGGTGTGAACCAGCGCGCCGACGTTTCCGTATACGCGCGTCTCGGCGTGCTCACGGATGGCACAGGTGTTGATGACGATGCAGTCTGCGCCCTCCTCGGTATCTGACATGCGGTAGCCGCAGGCGGCCAGCATGCCGCGGATGCGCTCGGAATCCGCCTCGTTTTGCTGGCAGCCGTAGGTATCGACAAAGGCCAGCGGCACGCGCTGCTGCGCGGCCCAGTAGTCCTTGATTTCGCGGCAGATGGCCGCCTGCCGGTCAAGCTCCGGCTGAGAGATCACAGTGGTTTGACGTTCCAAAGCAGTTCCTCCGATCATGCGCCCGGCAAGCGGCGCAGAAAGATTTGATTATGGTGTGCGCTGGCGCGCGGATGCTTTGCGGCCAGAGCGGGTTTTTGGATTTGCCGCGCTTTGGGCTGGAAGAAAGCGGCGCGGGAGATTTCCACGCATTTTGGCGCGGCGCGGTGATTTTATATTATAGCATACGGCGCTTGAATTTTCCACTGCATGATTGCGGAAAATTGTCTGTTTTGCGCGGAAAGCGGAAAAACGGGCGCGCAGTTCACAAAATGTTTACGCGCGCGCAGCGCGCGCGTCATTGCAAAAGCGCATCGGGTGTGATAAACTGGGAACAATCGCCCGGAAAAGCCGGGCGCGGACAAGCGGCAGCCCCTGCCGCAGAAAGTTGAGGGAAAAACATGGACGAGCTTCTGAATCAGGCCGCCGCCGAGGCGGGCGATCAGACCCCTGCTGAGCCGTCGGGTGCAGCGCATGCAGCTGCAGAGGAAACCGCGGCGGACGCAGGATATTTTACGATCACGAACGAAGACGGGACGCCGCTTGAGCCGGCGGACGCGGAAAAAGAGAAAACGCCCGATGCGCCGGAGCGCAAAAAGCCGGGCATGAAGCTGTGGCTCTTCGGCGCGGCGGCGGCTTTGGCGGTGGTTGCGGTGATTTTGCTGGCCGGGCGCGCAGAAAGGCAGCAGGAGGCCGTAAATCCCCCTGCGGCGCAGACGGAGCAGACTGACGCCGAGACCCCGGCAGAGGAAGGCGCGCAGGAGGATGCGGCGCAGCAGGAGGCCAATTACGTTTCCTATACGGTCAGCGCCGACGCGCTGGACGAGCAGACGCTTGCAAAGCCGATTGCCGTCTGCGGCGATCAGACAATGGATAACCGCATGCTGAATCTTTATTACTGGCAGCAGTACTACACCTTTGCCAACAGCTACAGCGCCTATCTGAGCTATATCATCGACACGACGAAGGGGCTCGACGAGCAGCTCTACAGTGAGACCGAGACCTGGCAGCAGGCATTCTTGTCCGGCGCGGCAGACATGTTCCATTCGATCACGGCGCTGAATCTTCAGGCGGATGCCGAGGGCTTCGCACTCAGCGAGGCCGATGAGGCGTCGCTTGCCTCTGTAGAGCAGGAGCTGGACGCGGTCGCGGTCTATTACGGCATGGAAGACGGCCTTTCCTATTTGCAGGCGCTCTTTGGCCCGGCGGTCACGATGGAGGACTATGTGGCCTTTGAAAGAGCCAATCTGCGCGCATCGCAGTATCTGCAAAAGTATGTTGAGGCGCTGGCGCTTGACGATGAGACGCTGAGCGATTACTACGACCAGCACGCGCAGAGCTATGAGCAAAACCGCGTATTAAAGGTCGACAAGCCCATGGTCGACGTGCGCCATATTCTCATCATCCCGTCTGAGCAGAACGAAGACGGCACATACACAGACGAAGCCTGGCAGGAGGCCGAAAAGACCGCGCAGGCGCTTCTGGACGAGTGGAAGGCAGCGGAGGCAAGCGAGGAATCCTTTGCCGCCCTTGCAGGCGAGCATTCAGAAGACCCCGGCAGCGCCTCCAACGGCGGGCTTTATACCGATGTCTATCCCGGCCAGATGGTAGAGCCGTTTGAAGCATGGTGCTTTGATGACGCGCGCAGGGCGGGCGACACCGGCATCGTCAAAACGGACTACGGCTACCACATCATGTATTACGTCGCGCAGGGGAGCGAAATTTACTGGCTTGAGACGGCACGCGGCGACTATCAGTCGGAGCAGGCGGCCAGCTTTGAAGACGCGATGCGCGAAAAGTATCCGATGGAAACCACGCTGGACAATGCCGCAATTTTTGACGTTCTGGCAGAGTCCCGGCAGGCAGCGGCGGAAGCCTCCGCAGAAAACGCGGAAGACGCCGCCGCGCAATAAACCATAAGCAGAAGACGGCTTTCTCAGGAGGCGGTAATCATGCAGAAAAAGCTTCTGTTTTTCGTCAACCCCCGCGCCGGTCACTCGGAAATTCGCGGGACACTCATGCAGGTTCTTCAGATCTTTACGGCGGGCGGCTATGAGGTCACGGTTCACCCCACCAGCGCGCCGCGCGATCTGACGCGGCAGCTGGCCGCGCGCGGGACGCAGTATGATCTTGTCGTCTGCACGGGCGGCGACGGGACGCTCAATGAGGCCGTTTCAGGGCTGATGCAGCTGCCGGCGGAAAAGCGCCCGCCGATCGGCTATATCCCGAGCGGGACGGTCAACGACGTTGCAAGAACGCTGGGACTTAGCATGGACACCGTGCAGGCGGCGCAGGATATCGTCTCCGGGCGTGCGTTTCCGCTCGACGTCGGCTCGTTTGGAGACAGTGGCTGGTTTGTCTACGTGGCGGCCTTCGGCCTTTTTACCGGCGTTCCGTATCAGACGCCGCAGGAAAACAAGCAGGTGCTTGGGCGGCTTGCGTATTTTCTCAACGGCGTCAAGGCGCTCAGCGACGTGCGCCCCATCCACGCGCATGTAGCCTATGGCGAAGAGGAGCTTGAGCTGGAGCTTCTGGACGGGCTGGTATGCAGCACGACCTCGGTCGGCGGAATTTTAAAGCTTGAGAGCCTTGGCATCAGCCTCAATGATGGCTGGTCAGAGATGCTTCTGGTGCGGGATATTAAAAATCTCGCGGAGTTCAACAGCGTCGGCACGGCGCTTTTGAAAAATGATTTCCGGAGTAACGAAAACCTCGTCTCCGGCAAGGTGCAGCGCGTGCGCTTCCGCTTTGACGAGCCGGTCGACTGGACGCTTGACGGCGAATACGGCGGCACGGTCACAGACGTTGAGATCGTCAACCACCAGCGCGCGGTCAATATCATCGTTCCGCGCCAGTGCAAAAGCCCATAAAAGCAAAGCTGCCCAAAACGGCACAGCCGTTTTGGGCATAACTGTCAAAAAACGCTTCGGGTTTTCCAGCAATCCGGGATGCTTCTTATTTTCCGTTGCCGAAGGCCTGTATGGCAAAGGCCAGCGAGAACAGCGCGCCCGCGCCATAGATGAGCGCCTGCGCCAGCGGCAGCGCGGCGATGCTGACCGTGCCAAAGAACACGCCGCCAAGGCTGTAGAAGCAGAGCCTGCGCCGCGCGCCGTGGTCAAGGCTGAACGCGCCCATATGGTAGGTGCTGAGCATGAAGCAGATCAGCGCCAGCAGGCAGAAGCAGTAGTCGAGAATTGCGGGGTCGACCGTCCAGCGCCGGAAATCGGAAAACAGGCGGCAGACATAAAAAAGTGTTGCCGGGACATGGAAAATCGCGGCGGGCGCAGCGCCCCGCAGGCGGAAGACGGCGCTGACGGCCAGAGACAAAGCGCCCACAAGCCCCAGCACGCAGATGAGCCGCGCGATCATCCCGCCGCCGGAAAAGCTTAGCACGCACCCCGCGCCAAGCAGCACGGCGGCAAGCAGACTCAGCGCGAAATCGCGCCGCATCGGGCGAAAGAGCGCGGCGCAGGAAGCTCTTTTTTCAAGCGCCGCCGCAGCCAGCGCAAACAGCGCCGCCGAGAGCAGGCTGAACGCGATGAGCGGCACAGCGCTCCCGCCGGAAAGGGCGGTTGCATGAAAGAAATAGCCAAGCAGACCTGCCAGCACACCAAGATAAGGAACTTTTGAAAAACCGGTTTTTCGTGTCATCGCGAATGTCCATCCCCCTTGCAGAGCGTATCGATTCTTACATCAAATTATAACATAACTGCCGTCGGATTTACAGCCGTGGTGCAGAGAATTTTTTTGCTTTGGCCGCTTTTTGGGCGCGCCGGGCGGGGCTGGGCGAAAAAATTCTGAAAAACGGCGTGTTTTTTCTGAAAAAACGCAAGATTTCGCTTGCATTCTGGCCGGAAGGATGGTATAATCCAACTATCTTGATAGTATTTTTACTGGAGAGTGGGGAATTCATCCCCACTCTTTCTTGCTGAGAAAGGAAGTTTCACATGAAGATCACGGAGCTCGTCCGGCAGTTTGCAGAGCCTGTTGTGCTTGCGCACGGGTGCTCGCTGTGGGATGTGGAGTATGTCCGCGAGGGCGCGGACTGGTTTCTGCGGCTTTACATCGACAAGCCCGGCGGCGTGGATATCAACGACTGCGAGGCCATCTCCCGCGCGGTCGACCCGATCCTGGACGAAAAAGACCCGATCCCGGACAGCTACAGCTTCGAGGTCTGCTCGGCGGGGCTGGAGCGCGTCTTAAAGCGCCCGGGCGATTTTGCGCAGTTTATGGGCGCGATGGTTCTGGTCAAGCTTTATAAGCCGGTCGATGGGAAAAAAGAAATCGTCGGCACGCTTGCGGGGTATGATAATGGTAATGTGACCCTGTGCGTGGGCGGGGCAGAGCTGAAATTTGAAAAAAATGAGGTCGCGCTGGTGCGGCTGTATGTGGAGTTTTAAGGAGGAATACGGAAAACATGAACGCTGAAATTTTTGCGGCGCTGGCCCAGCTTGAAAAAGAGCGCGGCATTCCGCAGGCTTACATGATCGAAAAGATCACGCAGGCGCTGGTCGCGGCCTACAAGAAGGACAAGGACGGCTATACCGACAATGTCTTCGTCGACGTGGAAGACGGCGAGATGAAGATGTATGTGCAAAAAGAGGTCGTGGACGATGTGTTTACGCCCGCAACGGAAATTTCGCTCGACGCGGCGCGCAAGATCAACAAGCATGCCGAGCTTGGAGACCTTGTGAACGTTGACGTGCGTACACAGAACTTTGGCCGCATTGCGGCGCAGACCGCCAAGCAGGTCATCATCCAGGGCATCCGCGAGGCAGAGCGCGGCATGATCTTTGACACGTTCTCCTCCAAGGAGCACGAGATCCTCACCGGCACTGTCCTTCGCATTGCGCCCGACACGGGCGACATGACCATCCGCCTCGGCGGCAACGGCAACGACCGCACGGACGCGATGCTCTCTGCCTCTGAGCAGGTCAAGGGCGAGACGAGCCGCGAGGGTGAGCTCATCCGCGTCTACGTGGTGGAGGTTCGCCGCTCGACCAGAGGCCCGCAGGTCATCGTCTCAAGAACGCACCCCGGCCTTGTGAAAAGGCTTTTCGAGCTGGAAGTGCCGGAGATCGCGTCCGGCCTTGTGGAGGTCAAGTCCATTGCGCGCGAGGCAGGCTCACGCACAAAGCTCGCCGTTGCGGCGACAGAGGAAAACATTGATCCCGTTGGTGCCTGCGTCGGCACACGCGGGGCAAGAGTCGGCGCGGTGGTCGACGAGCTGCACGGCGAGAAGATGGATATCATCGTCTGGTCGGAAGACCCGGCAAAGTTCGTGGCCGCAGCGCTCAGCCCGGCAGATGTGATCTCGGTCACGGTTCTGCCCGGCACGCAGAAGGCCTGCCGCGTGATCGTTCCGGACGATCAGCTCTCGCTTGCCATCGGCAAGGAAGGGCAGAACGCGCGCCTTGCCGCAAGACTGACCGGCTATAAGATCGACATCAAGCCCGCCTCGCAGGCGGCGGAATTTGAGAAGGCGGCGGAGGAAGAGGCCGAAGCGCCGCAGGAGCAGACCGAGCCGGAAGCGCCGGCCGGGACGCCGGAAACGGAAGAAGAAGCATAACGTTTTTCACGCAGTAAGGAGGTATCGCCCGGATGCAAAAGAAAATTCCCATGCGCCAGTGCGTGGGCTGCCGCGAGATGCGGCCAAAAAAGGAGCTGGTTCGTGTGGTCAAAAGCCCGGAGGGGCAGATCAGTCTGGATTTCCGGGGCAAAGCGCCCGGCCGGGGCGCATACCTCTGCCCGCAGATGGAGTGTCTGAAAAAGGCTATCCGCGCAAAGGCGCTTGAGCGTGCGTTTGCCTGCCAGCTCCCGCCGGAGGTTCATGAGGAGCTTTTGCAGACGATGGAGGCGCAGGGAAATGACTGAATCGCAGGAAAAGGCATTGAAGCTTCTCGGCCTTGCAAGAAAGGCGCGGAAGCTTGAAATTGGAGAAGAGCCCTGCGCGATTGCCTGCCGCAGCGCAAAGGCGCGGCTGCTTCTCGTTGCGCAGGATGCGGGCGAGCATACCGTCCGCCGCGCCGCGTCGTATTGCAGAACCGGAAAGCCGGTCTCGATCCGCGCGCCATACACCAAGGAGGAGCTTGGAAACGGCCTGGGCTGCAATGCCTGCGCGCTTTGCGCGATGACGGACGCGCCGTTTGCCAAAGCGTTTTTAGAGGCGCTTGGAGATTCGCAGTATGAAGCGGCTCTGCGTGAGCTGACGCGGCAGACGGAGCGTCTGCAAAAGCGCCGCCAGGAAGAGAAGGCACACAGGAAAAACGTGAGATTTGGAAAGAAGTAAACAGGAGGTGGCTGTATGAGTATTGAGATCAAGCAGAAAATCAAGGAGGTAGCCGATCATTTCGGCATGCCGGCAAAGAGTCTCATTGAGGTCGTGGGGAAGTTTTACGACAAGCCCAAGAGCAGCTCGCAGAATCTGACGGAGGATCAGCTCAACGTGATCTTCGACTATATCACCGCGACCAACCAGATCGGTTCGCTCGAGGAGGTATTTGCAGCGGCAAAGCCTGCGCAGGAAAAGCCCGCGCAGGAGAAGCCCGCACAGGAAAAGCCTGCACAGGAGAAGCCCGCGCCCGCGCCGCAGCAGTCTGCCGCGCCGGCCAGAGCGCCCCAGAGCCAGCCGCGCCCGCAGCAGAGCCAGCAGGGCGGCAACCAGAATCATACCAGCAGCAATTATAACAATAATAACGGCGGCGCCAACCGCGCCAACCGCCAGAATGCCGCCGCGCCGCGCGCGCCGCAGGGGCAGACACGCCCGCAGCAGAATCAGCCGCGCCCGCAGCAGCAGAGCCAGCCGCGCCCGCAGAGCGCCGCGCCGCAGCAGTCTGCGCCGCAGACCCAGCCCGCCGCGCCCAAGCAGCCGCAGCCGGAGCGCAAGCGTGAGCGCCGCGTGATCGATACGAGCGCCGTGACCGTCAACGCCGACCGCTATGACGACCGCGTGGACGCGCTCGTCTCTGAGCGTGTGCAGAACTATCAGCGCGGCACACAGAAAATCGGCAACAAGAATAAAAAGCAGCAGCAGGGCAAGCGCTTCGGCACAAAGTCCCGCTCCGAGGAGCAGGAGAAGATGCGCAGGCTTCAGCTGGAAATCGCGAAGAAAGCGCCGCTCGTTGTCCGGATTCCGGATGAGATCACCGTCGGTGAGCTTGCCTCGCGCATGAAAAAGACGGCGGCAGAGGTCATCAAGTGCCTGCTCAAAAACGGCGTGATGGCGTCGGTCAACCAGAACATCGACTTCGACACGGCAGAGTTTGTCGCAGTCGAGCTTGGCTGCAAGGTCGAGCGCGAGGTCGTTGTCACGATCGAAGAAAAGCTCTTTGACGATCACGAAGACACGGCAGAAGAGCTCGTCTCCCGCCCGCCGGTCATCGTTGTCATGGGTCACGTCGACCACGGCAAGACCTCGCTTCTGGACTATGTCCGAAATGCCAAGGTCGCAGCCGGAGAGGCTGGCGGCATCACCCAGCACATTGGCGCTTACACCGTAAAGCTTGGCGAGCAGCCCATCACCTTCCTCGATACTCCGGGTCACGCGGCCTTCACCGAGATGCGCGCGCGCGGCGCGATGTGTACGGATATTGCGATTCTCGTTGTCGCGGCAGACGACGGCATCATGCCGCAGACCATCGAGGCCATCAACCACGCCAAGGCGGCAGAGATTCCGATCATCGTGGCCGTCAACAAGATGGATAAGCCGGCGGCCAACCCCGACCGCATTCTCACCCAGCTCACCGAGCACGGCCTGGTGCCGTCTGAGTGGGGCGGCGATACAGAGGTTTGCAGAATTTCTGCCAAGACCGGTCTTGGCATCGACGATCTTCTGGAGACCGTCCTTCTCACCGCCGAAATGCAGGAGCTCAAGGCCAACCCCAACCGCGTGGGCAAGGGCTGTGTGCTTGAGGCGCGGCTGGATAAAAACCGCGGCCCGATCGCAACGCTTCTTGTGCAGAACGGTACGCTCCATCAGGGCGACCTCATCATTGCCGGTACGGCTGTTGGCCGCGTGCGCGTGATGACGAACGACAAGGGTGCGCAGGTCAAGGACGCAGGCCCGTCGATCCCGGTCGAGATCACCGGTCTTGCCGAGGTTCCGGCGCCGGGCGATGAGTTCAGTGTCGTCTCCGACGAGCGCATGGCCCGCCAGCTTGTGGAGCAGCGCAAGCAGAAGATCAAGGACGAGGCCAACAAGCTCAACCAGAAGGTTACGCTTGAGAGCCTGTTCTCGAAGCTTCAGGAGGGCGAGATGAAGGAGCTGAATCTTGTCGTCAAGGCAGACGTGCAGGGCTCGGCAGAGGCCGTCAAGGCATCGCTCGAGAAGATCTCGAACGAAGAGGTGCGCGTGCGCGTTATCCACGCGGGCGTCGGCGCGATCAATGAGTCCGATATCCTGCTGGCTTCGACCTCGAACGCCATCGTCATCGGCTTTAACGTCCGGCCAAACGATCTTGCGCAGGCGGCAGCCAAGCGCGACAAGGTCGACATGCGTATGTACCGCGTCATCTATGATGCGATCAACGAGATTGAAGACGCGATGAAGGGTATGCTCGCGCCCAAGTTCCGCGAGGCCATCATCGGCCACGCCGAGGTTCGCCAGACCTATAAGGTCTCCGCCATCGGCACGATTGCGGGCTGCTACGTCAAGGACGGCAAAATTACGCGCGACGCGTCGGTTCGTGTCCTGCGCGACAATATCGTCATCCACGAAGGAAAGCTCGGCTCGTTGCAGCGCTTTAAGGACTCGGTCAAGGAGGTCTCGGCCGGCTACGAGTGCGGCACGTCGATTGAAAAGTATAACGACATCAAAGAGGGAGATATCTTTGAGTGCTTCGTGATGGAGCAGATCAAGCTCTGATTTCCCGGCAAAACAGGAGGTGCAGGTATGGCATCGAATCGAATCGGACGGATCAACGAGGAGATCCAGCGTGAGCTCTCGCAGCTGATTCGTTCGCTCAAAGACCCGCGCGTGCAGAAAACGCTCATTTCCATTACCCGCGTTGATACCACGCCGGATCTGCGCTACAGTAAAATTTATATCAGCGTCATGGAAGAAGACAAGCAGGCAGACGCCATGCGCGGCTTAAAATCCGCGGGCGGCTGGCTGCGGCGCGAGCTTGGAAGCAGCTTGCAGCTGCGCTATACGCCGGAGCTTGTGTTTGAGCTGGATGATTCGCTCAAATATGGCGCGCATATGTTCGACCTTCTGTCGAAGCTTGCGGCAGAGCAGAACGGGCGGACGGAGGAAGCGGCAGATGACGAGGCTTGAGATGGCGCAGGCGCTGCGCGCGCATGAGAGCTTTCTCATCCTGACGCACCGCCGCCCGGACGGCGATACCATCGGCTCGGCGGCGGCGCTTTGCCTGGGGCTGCGGCAGCTGGGGAAAGAGGCATGGCTGCTGCAAAACAGCCAGCTGACCCCGCGCCTTGCGCCCTTTGCAAAGGCACTGATGCGCGATACCGCGCCGGAGGGCGCGGCGGTCGTGGCGGTGGATATTGCCTCTGTCGGCCTTTTGAGCTTTGAGGCAGAGTGGCTTGCGCTTGCGGAAAAAATCACGCTGGCTATCGACCACCATGGCAGCAACGACCTTCCCGCGCCAAAGCTTGTGGAAAGCGATATGGCGGCCTGCGGCGAAATTATTCTGGAGCTTCTGGCGCTGCTTGGCGTCCGGCTCACAAAGGAAATCGCGCAGGCGCTGTATCTGGCCGTGTCGACCGACACGGGCTGCTTCAAATACTCCAACACCAACGCCCACACCCATGAGGCGGCGGCAAGACTCATTGCCGCCGGGGCAGAGGTCTATCCCATCAACAAGGCGTTTTTTGACACCAAGAGCTTTGCAAGATTGCAGCTTGAGGCGCGGCTGACAGAGTCGGTCGAGCTGTATGCGGGCGGCCTTGTCGGCATCTGCGTGATGCCAAACAGCCTTCTGCGGGAGCTTTCCATTTCGGAAGATGATGTCGACTCTATTTCGGGCTTTGCCCGGTCGATTGAGGGCGTGGAGATCGGCATTATGATCCGCGAGGTCGAAAACGGCGGCGGGAAAATTTCCCTTCGCACCTCTGAGCGCTTTGACGCCTGCGCGCTCTGCCGCGAATTGGGCGGCGGCGGCCACGCGGCAGCAGCCGGAGCGACCGTGCCGGGCGGCATTGCAAAGGCGCGGCAGGCGATCATCGCCGTGCTGGCGCAGCAGGGGATCATCCGGGAGCGATAGACATGGCAAATGGAATTTTGATTATGGACAAGCCCGCCGGCTGGACAAGCCAGGACGTGGCGGCAAAGCTCCGCGGCGTGTTTCATGAAAAGCGCGTTGGCCACGGCGGGACACTCGACCCGATGGCAACGGGCGTGCTTCCGGTTTTCATCGGAAGAGCCACGCGCGGCGTGGAGTTTTTTGAGTCGGCAGAAAAGGAATATATCGCGGGCCTGAAGCTTGGCACCGTGACCAACACGCAGGACACGACGGGAGAAGTTCTGGAAACATATCCTGTGACGGTTACACGCGAAGACGTGGAAGCCGTGCTCCGGCGCTTTACCGGCGAGCAGATGCAGACGCCTCCCATGTATTCGGCCATTAAGATCAATGGCCAGAAGCTCTATGAGCTTGCCCGGAAGGGCAAAGAGGTCGAGCGCCCGGCGCGGCGCATCACGATCTTTGAGCTGGAGCTTTTGGAGGGCAGCGGCGAAGCATATCAGCTTCGCGTCCGCTGCTCAAAGGGGACGTATGTCCGCACGCTCTGCCACGACATTGGCATGGCGCTGGGCTGCGGCGGCTGCATGCAGAGTCTGCGCAGGATGCAGGCCGGGAGCTTTACGCTTGCACAGGCCATTACCATGCCGCAGCTACTGGACTTTGCAAAGGAAAATGACCCGGAGGCGCTTTTGATGCCGGTCGACGCGCTCTTTTCCGCTTATCCGCCGCTCATTGTTGAGCTTGGGCAGGCAGACAGACTGCGCCACGGCGCGCAGGTCAAAGACTGGCACTTTGCCCCCGGGACATACCGGGTGTATGATCTGATGGGCGATTTTCTGCTGCTTGGCAGGGTGGAAAACGGTGTGCTCACGACAATCAAGAGCTTTTTTGAGGTGACGGAACGTTGAACAAACGAAGTGTCATTGCGCTGGGCTTTTTTGACGGCGTACATATCGCGCACGGCGCGCTGCTGGAAAGAACCTGTCTGCGCGCAAAGGAGCTTGGCGCGCGCGCGGCCGCGATGAGCTTTGATACGCACCCGGATACGCTGGTATTCGGCGCGCCCGCGAAGCTGCTCAACACCATGCACGAGCGCAAATGGCTCATGCAGACGCTCTACGGCATCGAGGACGTGATCTTCTGCCGCTTTGACCGGGCGATGATGCAGATGGACTGGGAGGTTTTTGTGGAGGACTATCTGCTCCGCCAGCTGCATGCCTGCCATCTGGTCTGCGGGCATGACTATCATTTTGGCGCGCGCGGGCTTGGTGACGCGGAAAAGCTGCGGAAAAAGTGCCGCGCGCTGGGGCTTGGGTGCGACGTGATCGAGGAAATGGCGCTTGACGGCGTTACGGTCAGCTCGACGCATATCCGCGCGCTTTTGCAGGCCGGGGAAATGGAGCAGGCGACGCGCTTTCTTGGCCATGCGCACCTTCTCAGCGGAACGGTCTGCCGCGGCGCGGGGCGCGGGCATCTTCTGGGCTTCCCAACGGCAAACCTCCCCTTGCAGGAGGATTTGCTCGTCCCGGCCTTTGGCGTCTATGGCGGCTGGGCAGAGCTTGATGGCGGGGGGCGGTATCCTGCGGCGGTGAATCTTGGCATCCACCCGACCGTGGAGCAGCTGCCCGCCCCGGTGGCGGAGGCGTCGCTGCTCGGCTTTTCGGGCGATTTGTATGGAAAGGAGCTTCGGCTGGAGCTTCTGTTCCGGGTACGGGAGGAGACGCGCTTTTCCTCTCTGGAGGCGCTGATCGCGCAGGTTCTGCGTGACCAGCAGACGGTTTTGCGCCGCCTTGGCGCAGAATAATCAAAGCCGGGAAGGGCAGCTTGCCCGCTCCCGGTTTTCGTGCGTACGCGCGAAAAGCAGAAAAACAGGAAGCTTTGGGACGGGCGGACGCCCGGCAGGAAACAGGGGGATATGAATTGCACGAGCACCACATTGCACCGACACTTACCAGCGAGCAGCAGCATGCGCGCATGCTGCAAACACCGATCGCGCAGCTTGTTATGTCACTGGCTGCGCCGACGATTTTCAGCCAGCTCATTTCCATCATCTATAACACCGCCGACACCTACTTTGTCTCGCAGATCTCAACGGCGGCCTCGGCGGCGGTTGGCGTGGTGTTTTCGCTCCAGTCGCTCATTCAGGCGCTGGGCTTTGGCATCACGATGGGCGCAAGCAGCTTAACGAGTCTGCGCCTTGGCAGCAAGCACGATGAGGAGGCCAACCGCATCGCCTCCAGCGCATTTTTTGCAGAGCTTGTTGTGGGGCTTCTGATCTGCGTGCTGGGGCTGGCGTTTCTTGAGCCCTTGATGCGCCTGCTCGGCGCGACGGATACGATGCTGCCGCATGCCTGCGCCTATGGGCGCGTGATTCTGATGGGCGCGCCGGTCATGTGCGCCTCGTTCTGCCTCAACGGAATTTTGCGCAGCGAGGGCGCGGCAACATATTCCATGGTCGGCCTCTGCTCGGGCGGCCTTTTGAACATTGCGCTAGACCCCCTTCTGATCTTTACCTTTGAGCTTGGGACGGCGGGCGCGGCCATCGCGACCGTGGCCAGCCAGTGCGTGAGCTTTCTGGTTCTGGGGGTGGCCTTTGTGCGCGGAAAGAGCATTGTGCGTCTGCATCCGTCGTATATCAGCCGCCGCGCGCGCGATTACGGGCAGATTCTGGCCGTTGGCTTCCCGACCATCGTGCGCCAGGGCATGGCAAGCGTGGCCTCGGCGCTTCTCAACAATCAGGGCGCAGTCTATGGAGACGCTGCCGTGGCGGCGCTTACGATCTCCAATAAAGTCTACCTTCTGGTGCGCAACATTGTCATCGGCATCGGCCAGGGCTTTCAGCCCGTGGCGGGGTATAACTACGGCGCGGGTGAGCGCGGGCGGACAAAGGAGGCTTTCCTCTTTGCCTGCAAGGCGGGAACGGTTTTCTGCGTGGCCTCGGCCTGCGTGATCGCGTTTTTCGCAGAGCCGATCATGGGCTGGTTCCGCGATGACGCGCAGGTCATCGAAATCGGCAGGACGGCGCTTTTATATGCCTGCGCGGTCATGCCCTTTATGGCCTACTCGACGTTTGTCAACCAGCTCTATCAGAGCCTTGGCTATAAGCTCCCGGCCTCCATTCTCGCCTCCTGCCGGCAGGGCATCTGCTATCTGCCGCTGATTCTGGTTCTGCCGTCGCTGCTGGGGCTTCGCGGCGTGCAGATGACGCAGCCGGGCGCAGACCTTCTGACATTTTTCATCTGCATCCCCTTCCAGCTCTCATTTTTCAAAAAGCATCTTTCCGCGCCGCGCTGAGCGAAAGCCGCCAGAACTCTGCGCGGTAAGCGCCCTGCCCGCCTGCCCTTTGGGCAGGCGGGCACGATGCTTTTATTTTCTACAATGATTTACAAATGCGGCCAATTTGGGTATACTGATACTAAGCCTTTTTGCGGCGCGCGGACGCCGCGGCGGAGGCACGCTTCGCGACCGGCCTGCGGGCAGGCAGCGAAGAGAAGAGAAAGAGGGGGAATTACCATGAAAAAGCTGCACCGCGCCTGGGCTGTGTGCCTGGGCTGCACGTTGATGCTGCTCATAGGCGGAGGCCTTGGCATCAACGCCTTTTCGGTGACCCAGCCGTACATCCTTGCGCAAAATGGCTTTACCAACACGCAAACCTCCATGATTATCACTGTCCGCTCGGTGAGCATTCTTCTGTGTCTGTTTCTGACACCCTGGTACTACCGTCTGTTTAACTACCGCACCGGCACGGCGCTGGCGACCGGTCTGGCGGCGGTCTCCTTCCTGCTCTTTGCGAACGCAAGGTCGCTGTGGGTCTATTATCTGGCGGGCGCGATGGCGGGCTTTTCCCATGGGCTTGGCTCGATGGTTCCGGCGACGATTCTGATGACGCGCTGGTTTCGCGAAAACCGCGCGCTGGCCGTCGGCATCTGCTCGGCGGGCACGGGGCTGGCCGCAGTTGTCTTTTCGCCGGTTCTGACGCTTCTCATTGAGCGCTTCAGTCTTCACACCTGCTTTACCGTGGAGGCGCTCATTTCGCTTGCGGCGGCGGCGCTGGTGTATGTGCTGGTGCGAAACAGCCCCGAAGCATGCGCGATGCAGCCCTATGGAGCGGCGCAGGAGGAATCCGCGCAGGCCAGACGCCTGCATGAGATCCATCCGGGCGCGCTTCGCTGGGCAATGCTCTATCTTGGCATGGCCTTTCTTGGCGCGATTGCCTCGCCGGGCTTTGCGCATATGACGATTTTGTTTACCTCCTCCGGCTTTTCAAGCCTGCAAGCCTCCAGCGCGCTGTCAATCTTCGGCTTTGCGCTGATGGCCGGGAAGGTCATCTATGGCGCGGTCTGCGACCGGGCCGGCTGCGTCAAGACAAACTGGATCTTTGCTGCGATGCTCCTGACGGGCATTGGCTTTTGCGCGCTTGCGGGCTTGCAGAGCAGCGCTTTGATGTATCTGGCGTCGATCCTCTATGGCGCAGGCGTCCCGCTGAGCACGGTTGGGCTGAGCGTCTGGGCAACCGACTTTTCCAAGCCCGCGCAGATGGCAAAGCGTGTGCAGCAGTTCCAGCTGTGCTATGCGGCGGGAAGCCTGATCTTCTCCTTTATGCCGGGCATGTTTGCAGACCTGACCGGAAGCTACGCGCCGTCTTATCTTGTCTTTTTCCTGTTTGGCGTATTTTCCATTGCGGTCGTCCAGTCGACCTACCGCCTTGGAAGCCGCGCGGCGCGGCAGGGCGCGGAAGAATTCTGAAAAGAGAGGAATGCTATGAACACCTGTATCAAATGCGGCCGTCCGATCGATGATGGAGAGCTGTTCTGCGCCATCTGCGCAAGAAATCCCGCCGCGCACCATACCGTAAAGCCTGCCCCGGCGCAGGAAAAGCCCGGGCGGATGCTAAAGCCCATCCGCCCGCCGCGCAAAGCGCCCGCGCCGGCCAGAGTGCAGTCTGCGCCCCAGAAGCGGCGCGCGCACGGCGCGGTGATTGCGGTTTTGTGCGTGTTTATGGGGCTGTCGCTGGCGCTGAATATCGCGCTTGTGGCAAGGAGCGCATCGAGCCGGGTCTCACTTCGGCTGCGCGAGTCTGATCTGGAGCAGCGCGAGCAGTATCTGGCCTCGCTGGAGCAGTCGCTTCAGGAGCTGGAGACATCGCTTTTAAGCGCGGAGGAAAAGGTGGCCGCGCAGGCGCTGACCATTTCCGAGCTTGAGCAGAGCTTTTCCACCGCGCAGAGCACCGTCAGTCAGACGCAGTATGACATGACCACCCGCGAGGCGGAGCTTGCGCGCATGACAGAGGAATATGAGGCGCTCAAGCAGGAGAACGAGGCGCTCAGCCAGTCGGTGCAGGCGCTGACGGATGCAAACGAGGAGCTGGCCTCCAGCAACCGCCTTTTTGTGAGCAAGTCCCGGTTTATGGACTCCTATGTGGTCTTTGTAGAAAATGACGCGACGGGCTATTACCATAAGTACGGCTGCGATGATTTTGCGCAGACGAGCTTCTGGGCTTACAGCCGCAAGCTGGCCGAGGCCAACGGCTACAAGCCTTGCCCGCACTGCTTTTCCTAGCAGGGAGGGAAGCGTATGACGATTTTTGACCAGCTGCGCGCCTATCAGCCCTTTAACGGGCAGGAGCAGGCCGACCGGGCGCTGATGCTCCGCTATGGCGCGCTGTTTGATGATCTTTTTACGCGGGAAAATCCGCTTGCGCATCTGACGGCGTCGAGCTGGATCGTCAACCCCGCGCGCACGAAGACGCTCATGGCCTATCACAATCTCTATGCCTCCTGGGCCTGGCTTGGCGGCCATGCCGACGGGATGGAGGATCTGCTGGCGGTGGCGCTGAAGGAGGCGGGCGAGGAGTCCGGCGTGACGGCAAGGCCGGTAAGCCGGGAGATTTTCTCACTCGAGATTCTCGGTGTGGCCGGGCATGTGCGGCGCGGGCAGTATGTCCCGGCGCACCTGCACCTGAATGTGACCTATCTTCTGGAGGCGGAGGAAACGCAGGCGCTCCGGGAAAAGCCGGATGAAAACAGCGCCGTGCGCTGGTTTGGGCTGGACGAGGTGCTTTCCGCCACGCGCGAGCGCGAGATGCACCCGATCTATCAGAAGCTGATGGATAAGCTCTCACAGCAGAAGCTTTAAACGAAAAATTG
>CAZXIW010000007.1:28957-39540 GCA_964640905.1 uncultured Oscillospiraceae bacterium | reverse complement strand
ATCTTCTGCGTTCACGGAAATCACGAGAAACGGCCGGCAACAATTCCCTCTTATATCATTGCCTATGCGCTCTATTGTATTACGCCGCTCAATCAAATCCGCCCTGCGAATAAGCTCATTCAGCAGGTCGCGGAACACTTCCCTCATTCAACAAGCTCCCTCGTCATGCGGATGCAGAACTTTGCAGCCATTGACCCAAACTCCAAAGTCAAGGGAGCAACACATGTCGCAAAAATTGATCGTATCATTTTTGATGAGTTCAAGCATGATTGGGGCGCACTTAGTATTCAGGCGGAAAATCTGACGGGTCTTGCTCTTTTTGACGCAAACCCGCTGAACGGAGCAAAGCCGCTTTCTAGCTTAACCGATAAGAACAGAGTCAGCAGAGAGCGTCACTTTTTCAGAGCTTCTGTATTTGCATCTTATGAAAACACCTGCTGCATTTCCGGGATGACGATTCCTGCAATGCTTGTTGCCAGCCATATCAGGCCATTCAGAGGCTGCCGCACGAGCTCTGAGCGGACAGACCCTGAAAATGGACTTCTCCTTAACACGTTCTATGACAAAGCATTCGATCAGGGGCTCATTACCGTTCTTCCTGACTATACGATCCGATGCGCAACACAGGTTAAAGCCCAGCAGGATGCGTTCACACATCGCTGGCTTATCAGTTTAGAAGGTGAGCGCATCACACTCCCTGAGAGATTTTATCCGAACAGGGATTGCCTAAGATATCATAACGATGTGATTTTCAAAGGATAATGAAAAGGCAGCGTTTATAAAGAGCGCGATACCAGGCGCATTCCGGCCGCAAGCTCCGGACGAACGCAGGGCGGTTCAGTATTTCCGGGTGCGCCTGCATTCTGATGGAAGGCTGCTGCAAGGCGGCGGATGAGAGGATTGACTTTTCTGGAAAAATTCGTATAATATAACAAACACTTCAAAACGTATATTTTAGAAAATGCCGCTGTGGCTGCCCTTCCCTGCCCCGCGCGGGAGGCGGCGATGCGCAGCGGCAGCAGAAAAGGGAGGAAAAGCTATGATGGACTTTATCAGGGCGGCGCTGCCGTGGCTTTGCCTTGGCGTCAGTCTGGCGCTGTGCGCGGCGAATGGCGAAACCCGCAGAAAAGCAAAGGAAGCTGGGCAGAATGCTGAAAACTACATGGTCGAGGGCATGTGCTTCGGGATGTGCATTGGCTTGATCCTGGGGACGCAGTATGCAAGCTGCGGGCTTCTGGCCGGGACGTTGATCGGAATGAACATCCGCAAGAAGGCTTGACGGGGAAGGACGCGGTGCTTCGTGTGCCGCAGGTCTGTCTGGAATGCTGCAAAAATACCTCCGTATGGCGCTGCCATACGGAGGTATTTTCGTTTTGGGCGGCTGCATGCAGCGCGCTAAAAGAGCGTAATCTGGCTGGTTTCGGGGAGGTCGCCAAATGCGCCTGCCAGCTTGAGGTTTTCAATATGCGTCTTGGAGACCTTCGGGCAGGCCAGCGAAAATTCCTCAATCGACAAAAACTGCTTTCCCTCGCGACCCTCCATGATGTCCCACGCCGCCGTCTCGCCAAGGCCGGAGACGGAGACAAAGGGCGGTAGAAGTCTGTCCTCTTCGATCATGAACTTTGTCGCGTGAGAGCGGTAGAGGTCGATGGGCGCGAAGGAAAAGCCGCGCAGATAAAACTCATAGCAGACCTCAAGGGTGGTGAAAAGATCATCGTCCTTTGCCGTTGCATCCTCGTCCTCGTTGATCTCCTGAAGCTTCTGCTTGACAAGCTCGATGCCGTGCGTCATGATCGCCGCGTCAAAGCCGCCCTTCTGGCTGCGGCGGTAAAAATACGCGGCGTAGAAGGCAAGCGGCTTATGAACCTTGAACCATGCGATGCGGAAGGCCATCATGACATAGGCCGTCGCGTGCGCCTTCGGGAAGAGATACTTGATCTTTTTGCACGAGTCAATGTACCAGGCCGGGACGCCTGCGGTCTTCATTTCCTCCTCTGCGCCCTCTGGCAGTCCCCTGCCCTTTCGGACGGCCTCCATGATTTTGAACGAGCGCTTTTCGGGCATGCCGCACTTGATGAGATAGAGCATGATATCGTCGCGGCAGCCGATGGCCTCGCCGACGGTCGCGGTCTTGGAAAGGATCAGGTCGCGCGCGTTTCCAAGCCAGACGTCTGTGCCGTGGGAGAAGCCGGAGAGGCGGATGAGGGTATCAAACTTTGTTGGCTGGGTCTCCTGAAGCATGCCGCGCGTAAAGCCCGTGCCAAACTCCGGGATGGCGCACGAGCCGACCGGGCCTAAGACCGGATCATTTTCAAAGCCGAGGACTTTGCTGGAGGTGAAGATGGACATGGTGTCCTTGTCGTCAAGGGGGATTTTCTTGGCGTCTACGCCCGTCAGGTCTTCGAGCATGCGGATCATCGTCGGGTCATCGTGGCCGAGCATGTCGAGCTTGAGAAGGTTTTCTTCCATCGAATGATACTCAAAATGCGTCGTAATCCACTCGGAGTCTTTGTCGTCTGCCGGGTGCTGCACGGGGCAGAAGTCCCAGATCTCGTTTTCCTGCGGGATGACGACGAGGCCGCCCGGATGCTGGCCGGTGGTGCGCTTGACATCGACGCAGCCGGAGGCGAGGCGGTTTTCCTCTGCCTTGCTGACGGTCATCTCGCGCTCGGCAAGATATTTTTTGACGTAGCCGTAGGCCGTCTTCTCCGCGACCGTTCCAATCGTTCCGGCGCGGAAGACGTGGCTTGAGCCAAACATCTCCACACAGTAGGCATGCGCCCGCGCCTGATATTCGCCGGAGAAGTTGAGGTCGATATCGGGCACCTTGTCGCCGCCAAAGCCGAGGAAGGTCTCAAACGGGATATTAAAGCCGTCTTTATCGAGCTGCGCGCCGCACCGTGGGCACACGGCATCCGGCAGGTCTGCGCCGCAGGCGCAGTCGTCCGGCACGTCGAAGGTCGTAAACTGGCAGCCTGGGCAGCGGTAGTGCGGCGGGAAGGAATTGACCTCCGTAATGCCGGAGAGAAAGGCTACGATCGACGAGCCGACCGAGCCGCGCGAGCCGACCAGATACCCGTGCTCAAGCGAGTTCTGCACCAGCTTCTGCGCGGACATGTAGATCACGTCGTAGTGGCAGGAAATGATGTCATTCATCTCCGTGTCGACGCGCTTTTGAATCAGCTCCGGCGGGTTTTCGCCATAGAGCCGGTGGAGCTTGCCGTAGACCAGGTCTTTGAGGTCTTCGACCGAGTTTTCAATTTTCGGCGCAAACAGGTTGTGCGGCACGGGGCGCACGGTATCGCACCAGTCGGCGATCATGTTGGTGTTTTTGACCACGACCTCGTAGGCCTTTTCCGCGCCAAGATAGGAAAATTCCTCGAGCATCTCGTCGGTCGTTTTAAAATAGATGGGAAGCGGCTTGTCCGCGTCTGGCATCTGCTTGGTGGCAAGCAGAATGTGGCGGTAGACCTCGTCCTCCGGGTCGAGAAAATGCACGTCACCCGTTGCGACAACGGGCTTTCCAAGCTCCTCGCCGAGCTTGACGATGGTGCGGTTGAAGCCGCGCAGCTCCTCCTCGTTTTCGGCCATGCCCTTTTCGAGCATAAAGCGGTTATTGCAGAGGGGCTGAATTTCCAGATAATCATAAAAGGAGGCCAGCCGCTTTAATTCTGCCCAGCTCTTGTGCTCAAGGACGGCCTGAAACACCTCCCCTGCCTCGCAGGCCGAGCCAATGATGAGCCCCTCGCGCCATCGTTGCAGCTCGGATTTTGGCATGATGGGCACGCGCTTAAAATACTTGAGATTGCCGTAGGAGATGAGCCGGTAGAGATTGCGAAGACCGATGGCATTTTTGGCAAGCAGGATGATGTGCTTGGCGCGCCGCTCAAAAATTCTGCCGCCCGCGCGAAGCTCTGCCATGCGCGGGTTGATGGCTGAGAGCGAATGAATGCCCTGCTCGGCGAGCATCTTGAAAAAGCGCATGAGAAGGTAGCCGCACGTGATGGCGTCGTCGCTTGCCCGGTGGTGGTTGAACTCCGGCAGACTCAGCGCGTCGGCTACAATGTTGAGCTTGTATTTTCCGAGGCTTGGCAGAAGATTCTGCGCCAGAACGAGCGTGTCGACATAGGTCGGCTGAAAATCGATGCCAAGGCGCTCACAGGCCGCCGTTACAAAGCCGACGTCAAAGCCCGCGTTGTGAGCGCAAAGCGGTCTTCCGCCCACAAATTCCAAAAACGCCGGGAGCGCCTGCTCGATTTTCGGCGCGCCGACGAGCATGGCGTCGGTGATGCCGGTCAGCTCGATGATCTTCGGCTGAAGACTGCGGCCGGGCGCGACAAAGCTCTGGAAGGTGGAAAGAACCTCGGTGCCGCGCATGATGGCAGCGCCAATTTCGATGATCGTGTCGTGCTGGGAGGAAAGACCGGTCGTTTCAAGGTCGAAGGCAACGTATTCCTCGTCAAAGCCGGTATCGAGACTGCCGTGGACGGCGATGCGGTCATCCACATCGTTGACATAATATCCTTCACAGCCATAGAGGATTTTGATGTTTTTGGCCGAGTGCATCGCGTTCGGGAACGACTGCGCGCCGCCGTGGTCGGTGATGGCGATGGCCTTATGCCCCCAGCTTTCGGCGCGCTTGATGGCGTTGCGGTCAGCGCCCGCCTTGGGAAAGACGGAGGTCAAAGCGTCCATGGAGGACATGTTGGTATGTAGGTGCAGCTCCACGCGCTTTTCGGGCGCAGTGTCCATGCGCGCGGGGGCGGCGATTTTCTGGATGGCGTTTGGCTGCATGACCATCTCGTTGTCATAGCGGTCGAAGGTCATCTTGCCCTGAATTTTGACCCACATGCCAACGCTCACGCCGGAGAGAATGGGCTTGGCCTTGTCGGCCTCCATGAACTGATTGATGCGCACGGAGCTGGTGTAATCGGTCACATCAAAGCAGATGACCCATGCGCCGCGCTTTTTAAGCTCCCGGTGGTTGACGGCAAAGACCTTGCCCGCCACGACCACGCGGTACATGTCAAGATTCAGCTCCTTCATCTTTACGACCTCGCCCCCAAAGGGCTTGCCGAAGATGAGATCGCCCGTCGGCTGCGCGCCGGAGGCAGAGGAAGCCTTTCTGCTATCCTCGTGGGGCGTTGGCGCGGGGATGCTTTCCATCGCCGCGCGGCGGATGCGCGCGGTCTCCTCAAAGAGTGCCTTTCCGGTCAGCGCCTCGTTTGCCTCGATTCTGATCGTGGGCGAAACGCCAAAGCGCTCTTGCAGAAAGCTCTGCACCTTGGGGATGTGGGGCGTAAGCTCAGCCTTGCCGTTGGCGGCAAGGCGAATGGTCAGTGTGTCCTGCGCCAGCTCGTATTTTGCCCCGGCCATCGAGCCGACGGCGGGAGAATAGGCGCGGATGAAGACCTGCGCCAGCTCGCGAAGGTCGATCTTTTGCAGGAGCTCTGGCGGGTAATGAAGGTGAAGCCTTGCCTCTTTCATCTGATACTGCGCGCAAAGAGTGGCGCTGAGCGCCTGCTCCTCTTTTAAAGACAGATACTGCGCGCCAAAGAGCCACAGCTCCATACTGCGGCTCTCACGCGCCAGCTCGGCGTGCTCGATCACAAGACCCGAAAGCTTGTCCCGCAGCTCCTCCGGCGGTATGAAGTTGGAAAAAAGATGTTCAAACGGAAGATTCTGCATGAAGCCTCCTTTGGATAATCAAGGTTAAAGCCTGTCTATGTAAGAAAGAAGGGCGGGAAGAAGCGCGTCATAGGGAAGCTTCTGAAGCATCTGCCCCTTGGCAAAGAGCATGCCCACGCCATCGCCGCCTGCAATGCCGACGTCGGCCTCGCGTGCCTCGCCGGGGCCATTGACCACGCAGCCCATGACGGCGACGGTAATTGGCTTTTTGCAGTCCCTGAGTGCTTCCTCCACGCGCGAGGCAAGCGAAATGAGGTCAATTTTTGTTCTGCCGCAGGTCGGGCAGGCGATGATATTGACGCCATCCCGGCGAAGCCCGGCGGCCTTTAAAATGTCGCGCGCGGCATAGACCTCGCGCACGGGGTCTGCTGTTAACGACACGCGGATGGTATCGCCAATGCCCTGACACAGAAGGCCGCCGATGCCCATGGCGGATTTGATAACGCCCATGTGCTCCGTTCCGGTCTCGGTTACGCCGACGTGCAGGGGATAATCCGACTGCGCGGAAAAGAGCTGATACGCCTTCATCATGAGCGGCACGGAGCTTGATTTCATCGAAACGCAGATCTCATCAAAGCCGAACCTTTCAAGCAGGCGGATGTGAGAAAACGCGCTCTCGACCAGCGCCTCCGGCGTGGGGTGGCCGTATTTTTGCAGAAGCTCTTTTTCAAGGCTTCCGCCGTTGACGCCGATGCGGATGGGGATATGGTGCGCCTTGCAGCAGTCGGCTACGGCGCGGACTCTCGCTTCGCTGCCGATGTTTCCGGGGTTGATGCGGATTTTAGAAGCGCCGGCCTCGGCGGCCCTGATCGCAAGGCGATAGTCAAAGTGAATGTCGGCAACCAGCGGCAGAGGCGAGGCTTCACAGATCTTTGCAAAGCCCTCGGCGGCCTGCATATCCGGCACGGCCAGCCGCGCGATTTCACAGCCAGCGGCGGCAAGCGCGCGAAGCTGGCGCAAAGAGCCTTCAACATCCGTCGTTCTGGTGTTCAGCATCGACTGGATGGAGACCGGCGCGCCGCCTCCAATTTTGACCTGACCTACGGTAATTTGTTTTGTCATGAGAAATACCTGCCTTATGTGAATAGCTTCAGGACGTCTTTCAACGTGATAAACACCATGAAGCCCAGCAGCAGCACCATGCCAGCTGCGTGGATATAGGCTTCATACTTTGTGGGGATTTTCTTTTTGGTGAGGGCGGTAAAGAGCGTATTGACCAGCAGCAAAAATGCCCGCCCGCCGTCTAAGGCCGGAAGCGGCAGCATGTTCATGACGGCAAGGTTGATGGCGATGAAAGCGCCAAGATACGCGACATTTTCGAGCCCTGCCCGCACGGTCTCAGACTGCGCGCCGACCTCGCTGATCGTCCCGACGATGCCGACCGGGCCGGACATTTCATTGACCGAGACAAGCCCTGATAAAAGGTCTTCCAGACTCATCCACACCATGCGCGCAAAGTCCAGCGCCGTGTACCAGCTGTATTTGAGGCACGGGAAAAAGCCGCCCGGCTCTGTGCCAAAATAAAGGCCGTAGCGGTATTCCTCTGCCCCGTCTACGGTGTAGAGCTGCGGCTTCATGGGAAAGTCTGAAAGCGCGACAAGCGCGCCGTCCCGGCGGACAAGCAGGTCATAGACGCCGGTCTTGTTTCTGGCCAGAAGCGTCCCAACGTCTGAGTAAAGGTACACCCGGCGGCCGTCGATTTTATAAAGCTCGTCGCCGACCTGAAGACCGTCTGCGCTTTCCAGCGGGCAGCCGTCGTAAAAATCCCGGATGGTGGGGCTTGCGTAGCCCGCCGCTCCGGCATATAAAAGCACGATGATGAGAAAGCCCGCCACAAAGTTCATAAACGACCCGGCGGCCAGAATGATGAGCCTGCGCCACCAGCTTTTATTTGTGAAGGCGCGGGGATTATCTGAGGCCTCGTCCTCCCCTTCCATCGCGCAGTAGCCGCCGATGGGGATGGCGCGCAGGGAGTAGGTCGTCTCGCCCTTCTGCTTCTGGAAAATGGCCGGGCCCATGCAGATGGCAAATTCGTTGACCTGCACGCCAAGGAGCTTTGCCGTCAGAAAATGGCCAAGCTCATGGATGAAGATCAGAAAGCCAAAGAGTAAAATTGCGAGAATGATATACATAGCATCACCTGTTGCCTTGAAATGCGAAAATCATTTGCCGTATCGGCTCCAGACCAGCTCGCGCGCCGCGCGGTCAGCGGCGAGAATTTCCCGGAGCGTCGGCTGCGGAACGGAGGAAAGCGCCATTGCCGCCTCCACGGCGTCGGAAATGTCATAAAAGCCGATTTTATCCTGCAAGTAAAGCGCGACCGCTTCCTCGTTTGCTGCGTTCATTGCCGCGCAGACCGTGCCGCCCATCAAAGCCGCCTTTTTGGCAAGCGCAAAGCAGCGGAAGCTCTCTTCGTCGATGGGCGCAAACGTCAGCGGCGGGCAGGACAGAAGATCAAGCGCCGGCGCGGGATTTTCCCGGCGGGCAGGATAGGTCATGGCAAGGGAAATGGGAATGCGCATGTCGGGCGTTCCAAGCTGCGCCATCACCGCGCCGTCTGTAAACTCCACCATCGAGTGGACGATCGACTGCCGGTGGATAACGGCTGTGACCTTTTCAAGCGGCAGCGCATAAAGGCGCATGGCCTCGATCAGCTCCAGCCCCTTGTTCATGAGCGTTGCGCAGTCGATGGTGATCTTTGCGCCCATTTTCCAGTTGGGGTGGCGCAGGGCGGCCTCTTTTTTAAGCCCCGCCAGCGCCTCCGGCTTCATACCGTAAAATGGCCCGCCGGAGCAGGTGAGGATCAGACGCCGGATCTGCGATTTGTCGCGGTTTCCCATCAGGCACTGGAAGATGGCCGAGTGCTCAGAATCGACGGGGATGATCTCCGCGCCGTATGTTTTGGCGGCCTGCATCACAAGCTCACCCGCGCAGACAAGCGTTTCCTTGTTTGCAAGCGCGATGCGCTTTTTTTCGCGGATGGCGGCAAGGGTCGGCTTTAAGCCGATCATGCCGGAGACGGCGGTCACAACTGTGTCTGCCTCCGGGAGCGTGGCCGCCGTAATAAGCCCCTCTTCTCCCAGAACCACCTGTATATTCATATCCGAAAGACGCGTCTTTAATTCCAGGTAAGCGTCTTTTTCCATCATCGCCGCGACCTTTGGCCGGTATTTGCGGCACTGCTCCTCCATGCGCGCCGCGTCGCGCCGCGCCGTGAGCGCGCAGACGCGAAGGCCAAGCGTGTCTGCAACGTCGAGCGTCTGCCTGCCAATCGAGCCGGTCGAGCCTAAAATGGAGATGCACTGGCTCATTTACAGCACCTCCACAAAAAACAGCATCGCATACACGACCGGCGCAATGAAGAGCGTCGAGTCAAAGCGGTCGAGCATGCCGCCGTGGGTCAAGAAGAGATGGCTGTAGTCCTTCACGCCAACCTCGCGCTTAATAAGGCTCGTGGTGAGATCACCCAGCTGGCCGAAGAGATTGCCGACCACGCCGATGATGGCAAGAAACCAGAGCGGCACAGAAAACTGCCACACGGCGCGCGCAATGAGCCCCAAAAGCACCATACCGAGCGCGCTTCCGACCGGGCCGCAGAAAAAGCCCGCCCAGGTCTTGTTGGGAGAGACGTAGGGCGACATTTTTTTGCCGCCGAAGGCCATGCCGCCGAGCATGGAGGCGGAGTCTCCGATGAAGGCAACGACAAACGGCATGAGCACAAGAACGGGCGAGGCTAGACGAAGAAGGGCAATGCTGCTGTACATCACGGGAAAGACCACGCCCGCCACCATGCAGAGTGCAACGTCGGAAAACGGCATCGCGCCCTCTTTGCCATGCGTTAAAACGGCGATCAAACACAGCGCTGTCAGCAGCAAAAATGCCGCCGCAGGCCAGATGATCTCTGAAAAATGGACATTGAAAACGCACAAAACGGCGCACGCAATTGTGAGCACATAGACGCTCCTGCGCGGCTTTTTTGCCGCCGTGTGCAAAAGCTCATAGGCTGCAACGCCAGCAATCGCGCAGACGAGAAGCGTCGTCGCGACCGGCGGCAGCACCAGCAAAATGACCAGCAGCGCGGGCACGCCCACCGCTGCAACCAATAATCTCTGTTTCATTTTACGCCTCCAAAGCGGCGGTTTCGCCCCTGATAGGAGAAAATCGCCTTTTCAAGCTCTTTTTCATCAAAATCCGGCCAGAGCACGTCGGTAAAGTAGTATTCAGAATAGGCAGACTGCCAGAGAAGGAAGTTAGACGTCCGGATCTCGCCCGACGGGCGGATGATAAGCTCCGGGTCAGGGATGTCGGCGGTATCAAGAAGCGAGGAAAAAAGCGCCTCGTCAAGCTCTTCCGGCTGCGCCTTTCCCCGCGCGCACTGCGCGGCAAACTTCCGCGCGGCTCTTACAATTTCGTCGCGGCCGCCATAGTTGATGCAGACATTTGCCTGAAAGCCGTCATAATGCGAGGAAATTTCCTCTGTTTTTGCGATGAGCCGACGAAGCTCGGGGCTGATACGGGACATTTCGCCCAGAATTTTCAGGCGGATGTGATCTTTCTCCATCGTCTCGATCGCCTCATGCAGATACTTTTCAAAAAGCCGCATGATGGCCGAGACCTCATCTTCTGAGCGCTTCCAGTTTTCGGTTGAAAATGCGTAGACCGTCAGATACCGCACACCGAGCTTTTTGCAGTGCGTCGCGATGCGGCGGAAGGTCTCGCTTCCGGCGGCATGCCCCGCCGTGCGCGGCAGCGCGCGCTTTTGCGCCCAGCGGCCATTGCCGTCCATGATGATGGCAATGTGCTGCGGCATGCGCGCGGGGTTCAGCGTTGTGTCATTGGATTTTAAAATTGCCATAGCGTTGCCTTTCAAAGCAAAGGCCGCCGAACGGCGGCCT
>CAZXIW010000007.1:16712-28857 GCA_964640905.1 uncultured Oscillospiraceae bacterium | reverse complement strand
TTTTAAAATTGCCATAGCGTTGCCTTTCAAAGCAAAGGCCGCCGAACGGCGGCCTGAGATTGCTGAAAACCCCGGCGGGATTTTCAGCAAAAGCGTACAGTCTGCGCGCGCATAATTGACCCGCCAGCGGCGGCTCAATTCCACACTTGCAGCCTGCGCAGTGTTTTTCGCCCCGCACATGTCACGGCGAAAAACAGATTTTATCTTTTTCGCGCTGAGAGCGCGAACTCTGTGAGACTTTTGAATGTGCGCAGGCCGCCGAACGGCGGCCTTTGCGGGTTTGGTCGTGTTTGCGGGAGAGGTGGAGCGATTAGATCTCCATCAGCTCCTTGTCCTTCTTGGCGCACATCTCGTCGACCTTTTTTACGTACTTGTCGGTCAGCTCCTGGATGTCCTTTTCGGCCTTCTTCTGGTCGTCTTCGGTCATTTCGCCCTTCTTCTGCGCCTTCTTCACAAAATCGACCGCGTCGCGGCGGACATTGCGGATGGCGACCTTGGCGTCTTCGCCGTATTTTTTGACCTGCTTGGTCAGCTCTTTTCTGCGCTCCTCGGTCAGCTGCGGGAAGACGAGGCGGATGACGCGGCCGTCATTTTGCGGGTTGATGCCGAGCTCTGAGGTCTGGATGGCCTTTTCGATGAGCTTGAGAAGCGAGCCGTCCCACGGCTGGATGATAAGTGTTCTTGCGTCCGGAGACGAGATCGTGCCGACCTGGTTGATGGGGGTCGGCGTGCCGTAATACTCGACGGAAATGCGGTCGAGCACCTGCGCGTTGGCGCGGCCTGCGCGCACAGCGCCAAAGTCGGAGGCGAGCACCTCGAGTGTCCGCTCCATTTTCCGTTCAAACTGCTTGAGATCTGCCATTTTAAAGTTCCTCCTTCACAATTGTTCCGATTCGCTCGCCCATGACGACCCGCAGAATATTTTCCGGATCCTTCAGCGCGAAGACCTGTACGGGAATATGGTTGTCCATGGAAAGGGATGTTGCGGTCGAGTCCATGACGGCCAGATGCTTTGCCAGCACCTCGTCGTAGGTGATCTCGTCGTAGCGAACCGCCGTTGGGTCTTTGGCGGGGTCTGCTGAGTATACGCCGTCGATGTTCTTGGCAAGCAGAATGGCGTCTGCGCCGATCTCTGCCGCGCGGAGCACCGCGCCAGTATCCGTTGAGAAGAAGGGGTTGCCCGTGCCGCAGCCAAAGATGACCACGCGCCCCTTTTCCAGATGCCGGATGGCCTTGCTGCGGATATAGGGCTCTGCGATCTGGTTCATGGCGATCGCCGTCTGCACCCGCACCTCCACGCCGCGCTGCTCGAGGCAGTCGGCCACGGCCAGCGCGTTGATGACGGTTGCCAGCATGCCCATATGATCTGCTCTTGTGCGCTCCATGCGCCCGCCGCCGTCTTTGATGCCGCGCCAGAAGTTTCCGCCGCCGACAACGATACCGATCTGCACGCCGCACGCGACACATTTTTTGACCACGTCGCACACGCCGCCAATCACGTCAAAGTCCAGCCCGCGGTGCGCCTCGCCCGCCAGAGCCTCGCCGCTGATCTTCAGCAGCACGCGATGATATTTCGGTTCACTCATGCCATACCTCTCCTTGTTGATGTCTTTGTCTATTCTATAATATCTTGCGCCGATTGAAAAGAGGAAATTTAAATTTTTCACCGTATTTTCATATATTTTACAGATTCTTCCGGAATCCTTCGTGAAAATATGATTTCATCATTGCACTGCGGCAGAAAATCAGGTATAATGACCCCATATCGATGAGTGGCAATGCCCGGAGGAAATAATTATGGAAGAACGTACCCCGCTTGAAAACCGAAATTTTATCGATGCGTTTATTGAAGAAGACCTCGCCCCCGGCGGGCAGTATGAGGGTCTGCGCGTCCATACGCGCTTCCCGCCTGAGCCTAACGGATATCTTCACATTGGCCACTGCAAGGCGCTGACGATCGATTTTGGCACAGCCGAAAAATTCGGCGGTCTGACCAACCTGCGCTTTGACGACACCAACCCCGCCAAGGAAGACACCGAATTTGTCGACGCCATTCAGGATGATATCCACTGGCTCGGCTTCAGCTGGGATGACCGGCTGTATTACGGCTCGGATTACTTTGAGAAGGATTACGAATATGCCGTGGAGCTGATCAAAAAGGGTCTGGCCTACGTCTGTGACCTCACGCCGCAGGAGTTTAAAGAGTGCCGCGGCGACATTGGAAAGCCTGCCGTCTCGCCATACCGCGACCGCTCGGTCGAGGAAAACCTCGATCTGTTTACGCGCATGAAAAACGGCGAGTTCCCGGAGGGCGCAAAGACGCTGCGCGCAAAAATTGACCTTGCCAGCGGCAACTTCAACATGCGCGACCCCGTCATCTACCGCATCCGCTACATTAACCATCACCGCCAGGGTACAAAGTGGTGCATTTACCCGATGTACGACTTTGCCCACCCGATTCAGGACGCGCTTGAGGGCATTACGCATTCGCTGTGCTCGCTGGAATATGAAGACCACAGGCCGCTTTATAACTGGGTCGTGGAGAATGTCTCCATCCCCTACCACAAGCCCCGGCAGATCGAGTTTGCGCGCCTTGGCATCGACCATACCGTCATGTCCAAGCGTAAGCTCCGCCAGCTGGTCGAGCAGGGCTACGTCTCCGGCTGGGATGACCCGAGAATGCCGACGCTCTGCGGTCTGAGAAGACGCGGCTACACCAGCCGCTCCATCCGCAATTTCTGTGAGCGCATCGGCGTGGCAAAGGTGCCGAGCACGGTGGAATATGCATTTCTGGAGCACTGCCTGCGCGAGGATCTCAACGACACGGCAGAGCGCACAATGGCCGTTCTGCATCCCGTCAAGCTCATCATCACGAACTACCCCGAAGGGCAGTCTGAGTGCTTTGAGGTTGAAAATAACCCTGTCCACCCCGAACAGGGCATGCATACCGTCACCTTCTCCCGCGAGGTCTGGGTAGAAGCAGAGGATTTCCTGCCAGAGCCCATCCCCAAGTATAAGCGCCTGTATCCCAACGGGCCGGAGTGCCGCCTCAAGGGCGCGTATCTGATCTCGTGTACGGGCTGCAAGCTTGCCCCCGACGGCACGGTAGAAGAAATCTACGCGACCTATGACCCGGCATCCCGCGGCGGCGACCCCGCCGATGGCCGCAAGGTCAAGGGCGCAACGATCCACTGGGTCGACGCAAAGACCTGCGTGGACGCAGAGGTTCGCCTGTATGAAAATCTCTTCCTCGATGCCCAGCCGGACGGGCCGGACAAAAACTTCCTCGACTGCCTGAACCCCGATTCTCTGACGGTTCTGACCGGCTGCAAGGTCGAGGCCGCGCTGGTAGACGAGGCGAGAAAGTATGATGCCGAGGGCGCGGGGCGCACGGTCAAAACTGCGCCGGGCTATCAGTTTATGCGCGTCGGCTATTTCTGCATGGATAACCGCGACTGCCGCGCAGACCATCTGGTCTTTAACCGCAGCGTGCTGTTAAAGGACGGCTTTAAGAAATAAAACTTCATGCGCTGCGGTATACCACGAAAGGCGGCAAAAGTATAGCGCATTTCATATTTTGCTATGCTTTTGCATAGCAAAATAGTTAAGAAGAAGCGTCGGTTCTCGTTCATTGAGAACCGGCGCTTTCTATCTCCGTGCGCGCAAAGCAGGCGGCGCGGGGGTTGACTTTTGAGTTTACATGGTGTAAACTCAAGATGGTCTACAAACTATAAACCGACCGAAGGAGGCTTCCATGTCTGATTTATCCCTTGGCGCGGCGGAGCTTCGCTTCGCAGAGCTGATCTGGCAGCATGCACCGCTCTCCTCCGGCCAGCTTGTTTTGCTGGCGGGCGAGGCGCTTGGCTGGAAAAAATCCACAACGTACACCGTTTTAAGAAGACTGTGCGAAAAGGGGCTTTTTCAAAATGACAGCGGCACCGTCCGCATCCTGTTATCCAAAGAAGCCTATCTTTCGCGCGAGAGCCGGGGCTTTGTCGCGCAGTCATTCGGCGGCTCGCTGCCTGCGTTTCTCGCGGCCTTCACGCGCGGAAAGCCGCTGACTGCCGAGCAGGCAGAATCGCTCCAGGCGCTCATCGACCAGGCAAGGAGGGACGTATGAGACTGATTACTTCCGCTTTTGAACGCATTCTTGCGCGCGAGCCTGCCGCCCTGCTTGTCATGCTGGCCGTCCTTGCGGCAAGGCTCTTTCTCAAAAAAGCGCCAAAGCGGCTGACGCTTCTTTTGTGGCTGGTCGTGTGGGCGCGGCTTTTGCTTCCCGTTTCGCTGCAAGCGCCGGTGTCGCTTGTGCCGCGCGCGGCATTGGACGCCGGAACCATGCTCCAAAGCGCCGCTTCGGCTTCC
Organism: uncultured Oscillospiraceae bacterium; assembly: GCA_964640905.1. Lineage (GTDB taxonomy): Bacteria > Bacillota > Clostridia > Oscillospirales > Oscillospiraceae > CAG-170. Next base: position 24,495 of record CAZXIW010000007.1, on the reverse strand, counting down.
AGCCTGCCAGGCGCGCCCGCTGCCGCCTCGCAGAGCTTGCAGAGCGCGCAGACGATTGCCGCCGTCCCGGAAGCCGCCACCGCCGCGCCTTCCTTTCTCCCTATTGCTGCGACGCTCTGGGCACTTGGCATGGCGGCGCTCGTTGTGATTCAGCTTCTAAAGCTTCTTCGTCTGCGCCGCGCGCTCTCTGGCGCGGAAGGTCTTGCGCCCGGCGTGTTCCTCTCGCAGAAGATTTCGTCGGCCTTTGTCTTTGGCCTGCTTCGCCCGCGCATCTATCTTTCTGCCGCGCTTTCAGAAGAGCAGCGAAGGCTTGTCCTGCGGCACGAGGCCATGCACATCCGGCGGCTTGACCATGTTTGGAAATGGCTTGCTTTTTTGGCGCTTGCCATTCACTGGTTCGATCCTATCGTCTGGCTCTGCTATGGCCTTTTTGGCCGCGATCTGGAGCTTTCGTGCGACGAAGCCGTCACGCGGCAGCTTACTCAGGCGGAGCGCTGCGACTATGCGCAGACGCTTCTGGCGCTTTCTTCCCCTACGCCGCGCTTTCCCCTGCCCTCGTTCAGCCAGCCCGAGCCTGCCGGGCGCATCCGGCGGATTTTAAGCTGGAAGCGGCCAAAGACGCTTCTCTGCCTGCTGGCGCTGGTTCTGGTCGTGGGGCTTGGCGCGGGGCTTCTGGTCGACCGAAGCCCGGGGCAGGATGTTTTTGGCCGCCGCTATCTGGTAAGCCGGCAGCTTTATGAAGCGCCCATGTTCAGCTCCGGCTACACCAGCGATACCCTGCCGTCTTACGCTCTCTCCGGCGATCAGGTTCTTTATGAGCGGCAGGTGGGCGGGAGCTTTAACGAACGCGGCTATTTTCGCGCCAGGACGCATCTGAGCGGAAGTGAGCTTTTGCCGCTCTTTGAATCGTATTTTCTGACCGACGAAGTGACCAGCATGCTTCTTCGCGTCAAAGACGGCTGGCTCTGCGAAACCTCCACCCGTGGAAGCGAATTTTATCTTCTCATGCCCTCCGGCTCTGAGCTTCTTCTGGCCGTGGGCTATGGATACGAAACCGAGCACATGTTTGTGCGCTTTCTTTTCGAGCTGGAAGAAGACACGCGCCGCTTTGCGCCGGAAGAGCTGACCGACATGATTGCCGAAAGCATCAGCCTCTCCCCGCGCGAGAGCATCCAGATCTATTCCTACTATGAATCTGACACCATGCCAGAGCTTCTCTTTGCCGCCTTCGACGGCGCGCAAAGCGGCTACGCGCTCTTTTCCTATGACGGCGCGATTTCCGGCTACCGCCTCAAAGGGCGCACGAGCGGGTCCGGCTCGCAGGCGCTTTTTTCAGAGACCGTGAGCCTCCATGATGAAGATGCCAGCTACACGGTTGTCCTCTCGCACCGAGAAGATCTCGCCCTTGTGACTGCCACACTTGGCGATGTGAGGCAGGAAGAGGCAGTCACCGCCTGCCCGGCGATGCTTATTTTTGAGTGGGATGATCTTCCTCCGGACGCGCACCCGGAAGTTCACTTTTACAGCGCGGCCAGCGAGGAGCTTTTCAGAGACTAGCCTGCAAAAAAATATGGCAGGAGTCTGCCACGAGGCACAAGCGGCGCTGCACAGTACGTGCAGCGCCGCTTTTCGTATGCTTTGCTTTATGAATTCGCTTCTTCTGCTTCCGGCAGGTCAACAACGATTGCCTCGTGGTGCATCGCGGGCAGGAGCTTTTCCAGAAGATCCTGCGTCCGGATGGCAAGCGTTGAGGAATTGATGCACGGATGGCAGCCAAAGCGCGCGTCCTGCAAGATGGGCTTGTCGATGACAAGCTGCACCTCATTTTGCTGATCGTTCATCAGCCCCAGCACGCTCACAGAGCCGGGCGTAATGTCCAGCAGCCGCAGCATATCCTCGCTGGAAGCAAACGACAGCCGCGCCACGCCGAGCTGTTTGGAGAGATCTTTGGTCTTAAAGACCTTCTCGCCCGGCATCATAAGCAGATAGAAGCTTGTCTTCTGGCGGTTGCAGAGGAAAAGATTCTTGCAGATCTTCTCACCCAGAACCTTTTCCACGGCCTCGCAGGCCTCGATCGTGTCGGCAAAATCATGGTCGACCCGGTCGTAGGCTATATCCAGAGAATCCAGCAGCGCGTAGCAGGCCTGCTCCTTGGGAAGTCTCTGCGCCGCATCCTGCGGCTTTCCGGTATACAATACATTTTTCATGCTGAATTACCCCACTCGAATGTCAAGATTGGAAACGGCCACGGCCTGTTGATACGGGTTACAATGTGCGTTGACCGTCTGCGCAACACCGGCGGCGTCCAGCACATAATATGACCCGCCGGCAATCTCACATGCCTGGCCGGGAAGTGTGCAGCTGCCGATCTCGCCGCCGCAGAGCACCGCGCTTTCGCAGAGCCAGACAAGCTCCCGCGCGGAAAGATCGGTCTGGGAGGCATTTTTGACAAGACGGAACGCCTTTGGCAGACGCAGTGCATGCGAAACGCCCGCCCACTGCCGCAGCGCCGCAGAAACAAACGCGCGCTGTGTCTCGACGCGGCCAAGATCCTGCATCGCGTAGCCCGCGCGGAAGCGCACGAGCTGCATGGCCTGCGCGCCGTCAAGATGCTGCTCACCGGCGGAAAGATGGATGCTGAGATCCTGACTTGGGTCTTCATAATCCATGTTCATGGGAACGTCAAAGCTGACGCCGCCCATCGCGTCGACAAGATTTTCAAACATCGACAGGTCGACCAGCACGTAGCCGTCCGGTGCGAAGCCGATGATCTCCTCTACGCGCCGCAGAAGCTGCTGCATCCCGGCCTCGCCGCCGGAGGCCCAGCCATAGGCCGAGTTGATCTTCGGCACGGCGTATTCACAGTAGATGAGTGTGTCGCGCGGGATGGAGACAAGGCTCATGCGCCCCTCGGCGCGGTTGACCGACAGAAGCATCATTGTATCCGTCCGGTATCCGCCCTCGTCTGTTCCGGCAAGGAGAATGGTCGCGCAGCCCTCCTTGCGCGCACCAAGCCCCGTTTCCGCCTGCGGCGCCTGCGCCACAATGAAATGGATGCTCCCGAAGGCAAGGGCAAACACCACGATCAGCGCCAGAATCGCCTTGAAGGCTCTGCGTGAGCGCCGGGCGCGGCGGGGCGCTTTTGTTTCCTGCTGTGCCTGCTCCCGCGCGGCGATGAGCGCGCGGTGCTCCTCGGTCTCCGGCTCAACGCCCTGCTCATAGAGCCATCTGGCGTAGTCCTCGTCGGATTGCAGCTTTGGCAGGCGGGCGGTTTTCCGCTGACTCTCCATCCGGCGCATGACGCGCGCCTCCTCGCGGTCTCTGGCCTCACGCTGGCGCTCGCGCTGCTCGCGCTCGGCCTCGCGCACACGCGCATGCGCTGCGCGCCGCGCGACCTGATAGGCGCTTTTCGACTGCTCATAGGCCGTTGGCGGCGTGTAGACATCCTCTGGCGGGAAGGGCTCGTCTGGATACAGCTTTTCAAAATCGATTTTTACATCCTCCGCCATGAGCGGCGCGGACGTTTCCTGCTCCGGCAAAGACGCCTGCGGCAAAGCTTCGCCCGATTCTTCTGCCTTTTCCGGCGCGTCATCCAGAAGCTCTTTGACCTCGCTCAGCAAAGCCTCCAGCTCCAGATCTTTCTGTTTGTTCCAGTCATCCATGAAAGATGCTCCTTTCTCAGAAGGGTTCTGACACCGCTTCTGCGGAAAAACATACAAAATGACACTTTATTATATCAGGTTTTTACCGTTTTGTAAATATGTGAATCTGATTCACCATTTTGTTGAAATTCCGGCAAAGCTGTGATATGATAAAAATAATTTTGCAGACACGGAGGAATCACTATGGCCGTTGACGTTTCCATTGTATCGTGCCAGAGCTATGAAGAAGACGTATGCCGCGAGGCGCTCACGCAGGCGCTTGCCCCCTTTGGCGGGCTGGACTGGGTCAAGCCCGGCATGCAGATCATAATCAAGGTCAATCTTGTCTCGGCCATGAAGCCCGAGCAGGCCGCGACCACGCACCCGACGCTTCTTTGCGAGCTGACCAAAATGCTGGTCGCGCGCGGGGCAAGCGTTCTTCTGGGCGACAGCCCCGGCGGGCTTTATACGAGCGCACATGTGAACCATGTCTATGACGCAAGCGGCATGCACGAATGCGAAAAATATGGGGCGGTGCTCAACCAGGACTTTTCTCAGGCCGAGGCCACATTCCCGGAGGCTGTCACGGCGAAAAAGTTTACCTATACCGCCTATCTTGACAAGGCCGACGCCATCATCGACTTCTGCAAGCTCAAGACGCATGGCTCGATGGGCATGACGAATGCCGTCAAAAACTACTTTGGCGTTATCCCCGGCACGATGAAGCCGGAATACCACTATAAATACCCCCAGATCGCAGACTTTTCCAACATGCTGATCGATCTTTCAACCTATTTTGCCCCCCGCATCTGCATCTGCGACGCGGTGGTCGGCATGGAAGGAAACGGCCCGACGCAGGGTCAGCCGCGAAAGATCGGCGCAGTGCTGGCGGCTGAGGCGCCAAGCAAAATGGATCTTCTTTGCGCCAAGCTCATCGGCCTCACGGCAGACGATGTCCCGACGCTTCAGGCCGCGCGCGTGCGCGGGCTCATTCCGCAGACGGCAGAGGAGCTTTCCATTGCCGGCGAGCCGGAAAAGTTCATCGTCCCGGACTTTAAGACCATGCCCGCCCAGTCGAGCGTCTTTTTCCACAAGGCGGGCACAGGCCCAATTGGCAAGGTCGTGGACTTTGTGATGCTCCAGTCCCTTACGCCCCGCCCCAGGGTCACGGCAAACGCGTGCATCGGCTGCGGCAAGTGCGCCAACATCTGCCCGGCCAAGGCCATCACGATGAAAAACAAGCTCCCCGTCATTGACCGCAAGGCCTGTATCCACTGCTTCTGCTGCCAGGAATTCTGCCCAAAGGGCGCGATGGGTGTGGCGCGTCCGCTGGTGGCAAGGCTTCTCAACAAATAAAACAGGCAGCCCTTGAACAAGGCTGCTGGTGATAAAAAATCGCGCGTATGCGCACAGGTGTGAATTTACTTGAAAGGATGAACAGACAATGAGCATTTCCTCTTCCGCGCCGTGGTTAAAATACTACGACGAAGCGTCCCGGCATTTAAAGTATCCGCAGAAAACCATCTATGAGATGGTCAAGGCGACGGCTGACCAGTACCCCAAAAACTGTGCCTATGAGTTCATGGGCAAGAAGACGAGCTTTGCTGAGTTCATGCAGAGAATCGACGCCACGGCAAAGGCTTACCTTGCCCTCGGCATCAAAAAGGGCGACCGCGTGACCATCTGCATGCCGAACTGCCCGCAGGCCATCGACAGCTTCTACGCGCTCAACCGCATTGGAGCGGTCTCCAACATGATCCATCCCCTCTCGGCCGCAGGCGAGATCAAGTTCTATCTTAATTTCTCGCACTCGAAGGCTATTTTGACGCTCGACCAGTTCTATACCAAGGTCGCGCCCATCCTTCCGGAGCTGGATGACCCCGGAACAAAGCTTCTCATCGCCCAGATCAAAGACGAGCTGCTGCCGCACCTTGCCGTCGGCTATACGCTGACCTCCGGCCGGAAGTATCAGCACCCGCCAAGAAAGGGCAATTACACCGCATGGAAGGATTTCCTTGCCCGCGGCAGAAAGGAAAACCCCGCCCTGCCCAAAAACCCGCAGAAGCCCGAAGAGTGCGCCTCCATCCTCTACTCCGGCGGCACGACCGGCACGACCAAGGGCATTGCCCTTTCCAACAATAACTTTAACGCCCTCGGCCTTCAGACCATCGCGGCCTCCGGCTTTGCGCCCATCACGGGGATGAAGATGCTCTCCGTCATGCCCATCTTCCACGGCTTCGGCCTTGGCATCGGCATCCACACCGCGCTCATTGGCGGCGCATGCTGCATTCTCGTTCCGCAGTTCAATGTCTCGACATATGCAGACCTGCTTGTCAAAAAGCAGCCGAACATTATTTCCGGCGTCCCGACGCTCTTTGAGGCGCTGCTTCGCGCAGACAAGCTGGAAAACGCAGACCTCAGCTGCCTCAAGGGCATGTTCTGCGGCGGCGACAGCATGTCCATTGAGCTAAAGAAGAAGGTCGATGAGTTCTTAAAGGCACACAATGCCTCCGTTCAGGTGCGCCAGGGCTACGGTCTGACCGAATGCGTCACGGCAAGCTGCCTGACCCCGAAGGAATTTGACCGCGCAGGCTCGATTGGCGTCCCCTTCCCCGATACCTACTATAAGATCGTCAAGCCCGGCACAACGCAGGAGCTGGATGCAAATATCGAGGGCGAGATCTGCATCTCCGGCCCGTCGGTCATGATCGAATACATCGACAACGCCGAGGAGACCGCCAACACCCTTCGCCGCCACGAGGATGGCCGCATCTGGCTGCACACGGGCGACCTTGGCAAGATGGACGCAGAGGGCTTTGTCTACTTCTCACAGCGCATGAAGCGCATGATTATCACCTCCGGCTACAATGTCTATCCCGGCCAGCTGGAAAACATCATCGACGGCCACGAGAAGGTGCTTCTGTCCTGCGTCATCGGCGTCAAAGACCCCTATAAGGTGCAGAAGGTCAAGGCGTTTGTCGTTCTGCGCCCGGGCTACACGCCGTCGGAGGAGATCAAGAAGGAGCTTCTTGACTACTGCCGCCAGCATATCGCAAAATATGCCATGCCGTATGACATCGAGTTCCGCGCCGAGCTTCCCAAGACGCTCGTCGGCAAGGTTGCTTACCGCATTCTTGAGGAAGAAGAGGCTGACCGCCAGGCGACCGAAGAAGCCCGCGCCGCAGCCGAGCATTCCGAAGCATAAACCACCTTTGTGTGCGGGCATTTGCCCGCACACCGTTTTTCAGGAAGGAGTTTTTCATGCATCCATCCAAATCGCGCATCTGGGAGCTGGACGCACTGCGCGGCGTGTGCATTTTGTGCGTGATCGTTGTGCATCTGCTCTTTGACCTTGTCTATTTTCTGGGGCTTCCGCTTCGTCTGCCTGCGTGGTATCTTTTCATTCAGCAGTATGGCGGCGTCATTTTTGTTGTGCTTTCCGGCTGCTGCGCAACGCTTGGCACGCGCAGCTTTCGGCGGGGCGTGATCGTCTTTGGCTGTGGGCTTCTTGTTTCGCTGGTGACCTTCGGGATGTACCGGCTCGGCTTTGCCGGGCGCGACGTTGTGGTGTGGTTTGGCGTTTTGCATCTTCTTGGCGTGTGTATGATGCTCTACCCGCTGTTCAGAAGGCGAACGGCCAGCCAGCTTCTCGGCGTTGGCCTGATTCTCGTGTGCATGGGCTATCTTTTGTCCGGAACGATGGTCAGTGTGCGCTTTTTGTTCCCGCTTGGCTTTGTCTATGAGGGCTTTGTCTCCGGCGATTATTTTCCGCTTCTGCCGCATCTGGGCTGGTTTTTGCTTGGTGCGGGGCTGGGGAAGCGTTTGTATGCTGAAAAAAAGACGCGCCTTCCGGGGCGCTTCTCGCAAAGCGCGCCCGCGCGGTTTTTCTGCTGGTGCGGGCGGCAGTCGCTTTTCATCTACCTTCTGCATCAGCCCATTGTCTACGGTCTTCTGGAGCTTGGGCTGCTGCTTCAAACATAAAGCGCCCGCTGGCCACGAGCTTCAAAAAGCAGGCAGTCTCGTTACAGGGCAAAAATATTTAAGACTCCCACCGTTTTTTCGGTGGGAGTCTTTTGTCTCTAAAAACTTTTGCGCGCGGCTCACTCGGTCAGCTCGCCGCAAAGATTCCTCTGCATCTGCGC
>CAZXIW010000007.1:0-16612 GCA_964640905.1 uncultured Oscillospiraceae bacterium | reverse complement strand
TTTTGCGCGCGGCTCACTCGGTCAGCTCGCCGCAAAGATTCCTCTGCATCTGCGCTTTCACAAAGTCCATATCATCGCTGATGGAAAGAAGATAATAGCTCTTGGCAAGGGCTGCCTCCGTTGTCATGTCCCGGCCATTGACCGCGCCCACGCGCCGGAGCGCGGAGCTGGCGGCATACGTTCCAAGGCTCACCGCGCCCTGCGAGCACTGCGAGCAGACGGTGATGATCGTGCCGTTCTGATATGCGCGCTCAATGATGGGAAGAAGCGCATTTTGCGCAGAGCCCGGAATATTGCCCGCGCCGAAGGTCTCAAGCACGACGCCCTTTAGCTTATCCGTCATCAACGACGCAAAGTAGTCAAACTGGATGCCGGGGAAAATTTTAATGACGCCGATCGGCAGCTCCTTAAACGGCTGAAAGTGGAATGGCGCAGAGGCGGGCTGGCGCAGGGCGCTTTTCTGATACTGAATCTGAATGCCCGCGTGCGCAAGCACAGCGTCGTTTGGCGATTCAAACGCTTCAAACTGGTCAGACGAGCGCTTCGTGCTCCGGTTGCCGCGCAGCAGAACGCCATTAAAATAGATGCAGACCTCGTGAACCTGCCCGGAGGCCGCAATGAGAAGCGAGCTTATGATATTGTCCCGCCCGTCGCTTCGGCTCTGGCCGAGCGGAATCTGAGAGCCGGTGAAGATCACGGGCTTTGCAAGATTTTCGAGCATAAAGGAAATGGCGGAGGCAGAGTAAGCCATCGTGTCTGTGCCGTGGAGAACGACAAAGCCGTCGTAAGCCGCATAGCGCTCGCTGATCGCTGCGCCGATCTGATTCCATTCGCGCACGGTGATGTCAGACGAGTCCAGAAGCGGGTCAAACTCTACCACGTCCCACTTCGGCATATCCTGCCAGTAAAGATCGGGAATTGCCCGCAGAAGCTCCAAAAATGCGCCGCTCGACGGCACATAGCCCTTTTCGCTTGGCACCATGCCGATCGTGCCGCCGGTATAGAGAATGCAGATCCGCTTATCCATCTCATACTCCCCTTTTTTGTTTGTTATTTTCCTGCGCCGCGCATGGTAAGGCTGATGCGCTTGCGCTTTTCATCGACCTCAAGCACCTTGACCTTTACGACATCGCCCACCGAAACGACCTCGGACGGGTGGCGGATAAATTTATCGCAGACCTGCGAGATATGCACAAGGCCGTCCTGATGGACGCCGATGTCTACAAAAACGCCAAAGTCAATGACATTGCGAACCGTGCCGCTCAGCTCCATGCCGGGCTTCAAGTCCTTCATTTCCAGAACGTCCGTCCGCAAAATGGGCGCGGGCAGCTCGTCGCGCGGGTCGCGCCCGGGCTTTAAAAGCTCCTTGATGATATCCTGCATCGTCGGCACACCGACGCCGCACTGCGCGGCAAGCGCCGCTTCGCCAAGCTCGCCCACGCGCGCGGGAAGCTGCGCGATTTTTTCCGTTCCGACATCGGAAAGCGACAGCTCACACGCCTTTAAAAGCGCTTCTGCCGCCTTGTAGCTCTCCGGGTGAACGCCCGTGTGGTCAAGGACTTTACTGCTCTCCGGCACGCGCAGGAAGCCTGCCGCCTGCTCAAAGGCCTTCGGGCCGAGCTTCGGCACTTTTTTAAGCTGTGCGCGGGACGTAAACGCGCCATTTTCCTCGCGGTAGAGGACGATGTTTTTGGCCGTCGTGGCGTTTAAGCCAGAGACCTGCTTTAAAAGCGGCATTGAAGCTGTGTTCACATCCACGCCGACTGCGTTCACGCAGCTCTCCACGACTGCGCCAAGCGCCGTGTCCAGCTCCTTTTCCGGCATGTCGTGCTGATACTGCCCCACGCCGATGGCCTTGGGGTCGATCTTCACCAGCTCTGCCAGCGGGTCCTGCAGCCGCCGCGCGATCGACACCGCCGAGCGGAGGTTCACATCATACTGCGGAAATTCCTCTGCCGCAAGCTTGGAGGCAGAGTACACAGAAGCGCCCGCTTCGTTTACGATCATATAGCTCACGCCGGAGCAGCTGCGGATCAGCTCAACAGCCATCGCCTCTGTCTCGCGTGAGGCTGTGCCGTTGCCGATGGCAAGATGGCGCACGCCATGCTTTTCGATCAGGCGCTTGAGCTCCCGGATGGCCTCCTGCTTTTTGCGCTCAGAAAAGGTCGGGTAGACGACGGTCGTGTCAAGCACCTTGCCCGTTGCATCCACGACCGCGACCTTGCAGCCATGCGCGTAGCCGGGGTCAAGCCCCATCGTCACAAAGCCCTTCACGGGCGGCTGCATCAGAAGCGGGCGAAGGTTGAGCGCAAAGTTATGAATGGCCGACTCGTTTGCCATGTCTGTCAGCCAGGTTCTCAGCTCTCGCTCCATGCTGGGCGCAATCAGGCGGTCATAGCTGTCTTCCGCCGCCGCGGCCACAAAGGCCATCGCCGGGCTTCCGGGCTTTACGGCGTGACGCCTGACCAGCTGCACAGCCTGCGCGCGGTCTAAATCCAGCGAGACCTTTAAAAAGCCCTCCTTTTCGCCCCGGTTGAGCGCCAGTACCTGATGGCTCTGGAGCTTTGCGACCGGCTGGGAAAATTCATAATAAAGCCGGTAGACCGAGTCCTCGTCTTCCTTTGCGGCCTTACTCTGGCAGGAGGACGCTTTTTGCATCTGTGCGCGCAGGCGCTTGCGAAGCGCAGGGTCATCGGAAATCTGCTCGGCAATGATATCGCTTGCACCTGCAAGTGCGTCCTGTACGGTCTCAACGCCAAGCTCCATGTTTACATAATCCTTCGCCAGCTCCTCCGGCGGCTGCATCTGCATCGCCTGCGCGAATAGCACTTCGGCCAGCGGCGCAAGCCCCTTTTCCCTTGCAACCGTCGCGCGCGTGCGGCGCTTTTGCTTATAGGGGCGGTAGAGGTCTTCGACCTCGGCAAGCGTTGCGGCCTCGTCGATGGCAAGCGAGAGCTCGTCTGTAAGCTTCCCCTGCCCCTCAATGGCGGCTTTTACCTCGTCGCGCCGGGCTTGCAGATTGCGCAGGTATTGAAGCCTTGTCTCCAGCGTGCGAAGCGCCGTATCATCCATCGCGCCGTGCGCTTCTTTGCGGTAGCGCGCGATAAAGGGAATGGTGTTGCCTTCATCCAGAAGCGCCACCACATTGTTTACATAATCTTCTTTGCATCCCAGCTCCTCAGCCAGAAGCGCCGTGATCGTCTTCATCTGGTTCTCCTTTCGCTGCGCGCGTTTGCGGGGCTGTAATTTTCCGCGCCGCGCGCCAGATTCAGTATACCATACCGGGCGGAAATATGATATACTGAAAGCAGAAAAAAGCTGAGAAGGAAGGCTGCCCATGAGATTTGATACTGTTTTACTCGACATCGACGATACCCTGTTTGATTTCCGCAAAAGCTCGTTTGAGGCGCTTGTCAAGTCCTTCCGCGCCATCGGCCGCCCGTTTTCCGAGCGCGACATGCAGGCCTATGAGGTCTTTAACAATGAGATGTGGCAGAGCTATGAGCGCGGCGAGATCGAAAAGAGCTTCATCTACGCCGAGCGCTTTCGCAGATACTTTGCCTCCATTGGCTTAGATGCTGACCCGGTCAGCGTCAACCGGCAGTATCTTCTGGAGCTTGCCGAGGGGAAAAACTTCATGCCCCACTGCCTGGAGCTTTTGCAGGCGCTGCACGGAAAATACCTCGTCGTGATCGTCACCAACGGCGACAGCTACGCGCAGGAGCGGCGCATTGAAATTTCCGGCATGGCGCAGTATTTTGACTATGTTTTCATCTCTGAGCAGCTTGGCACAAAGAAGCCGGAAAAGGAGTTTTACGACAAGATTTTCTCCGTCATTGGCCCGGAGCGCCGCGAAAGCAGCATCATGGTGGGAGACAGCCTCTCTTCCGACATGCAGGGCGGGCGCAACGCAGGAATCCCCACCTGCTTTTACGGAAGCCCGGCGCGCGCAGACGCGCGGTGCGACTATGTGATCGAAGACCTTCTGGAGCTTCTTCCGATTCTGGAGCAGGCTTAAAAGAACCTCCGAAGCAAAGCTTCGGAGGTTTTTTCGATTGCCAAAATTCTTTCAGCGTTTTTGGAAAAATGCTTTACAGGGCGCTTAACGCGCAAAGCTTTGGCGGCTCAGTCCGCTTCCTCCGGAAGCGCCAGCTCGTTAAAGGCCTCCTGCGTGTCGTCAAAAATGGCCTGCATGTCGGCAAGGCTCTGCTGGAGTCTGGAAAGACCGGAAGCCAGATCATCGCTCAGCGCCGCGACCTCATCGCCGACGCTCTGGTAGCGGCTTTTGGACTGCTCACAAAGAAGGTTCAGCTGCTCGCGCAGCTTTCTGGCGCGGGCGGCGGCGTTCTGCTCGGTCTGCGCGGCGCGGCGATAGGCCGCCAGCTCCAGCGCGGCGCTTTGCTGTGCATCTGCCTCGTCAGGATTCTCTTCCTCCGGCTTTGCGCTCTGCTGGGCAAGCGCCTGCTGCGCCTGCAAAAGCGCCTGCTCCTTCTGCGCGAGCTCCTCCTGCGCCTGCATCAGCGCAAGCTCCTTCTCATCCAGCGCCTCGCGCGCCTGCGAGAGCTCCTGCGCAAGCTCTGCCCCTTCCTGCGAAAGAGACTCCACCTGCGCCTGCAAGGAGGCGTCCTCCTCCCGGAGCGCGGCAAGCGCCGCCTGCGCGTCCAGCGCCTCGGCCTTCAGACGCGCGCCCTCCGCCATCAGGCGGTCGCAGCTCTCGCGGAGCGTATTTTTTTCCTCGTCGGCCTTTTGCAGCGCCTTGCGGTGCGCGGCGGAAAGCTCCTCCAGATAATTCACAACATCTGTGCGTGAAAAGCCGTTGAGCGCGGAGCGGAATTTTGAAACCTCGGACATAAAACGCCTCCAAAACGCAAAAAATCATCATTCTTTTTCAAAGTATAGCATATCCTTCGCCCGAAAACAACTCCGTTCCCGCAAAAACGCCGCCCACTCCCCAATTTTTCCGGAAACGGGCGGCAAAATTATTCTGCTTTGTCCTGCGGCTTTTTCCGGTGCGGCCGGTAGATAAGCAGCCACATGAGCGCGCAGAGCGGCAGCGCGGTCAGAACGTCAAGAACCGAGTGCTGCTTGACAAAAACCGTAGAGATGCTGATGAGCACGCCGAGCGGCAGCATCACAAGATGCAGCCTTCGCGCGCGAAGGCGCTGGCAGTCGGCGCAGGCCAGACTCAGCGCCGCACAGCCGAGCACATGCATGCTGGGGATGACGTTGGTGTTGGTGTCGGCGGCATAGATGCAGCGGACGAGCCAGGTAAAAATATCCTCCTGTGCAAACTCCGCTGGCCGAAGCTCCTGCCCGTTTGGAACGAGCAGGCAGAACAGCAGTGTCGGGAAAAAGCCCAGCGCGATGGCGCGCATGAAGCGCTTGAAGGCCGGAACGTCGAAGAAAAACAGATAGGCCGTCATCAGCACCAGCAGCGGATGCCACATGCAGTAGGGAATGATGAAATACCGGCAAAAGGGAATTTTGTCATCCAGCGGCAGCCAGGAGACATAGTAGTCCGTCGTGACGATCTGCTCGGCCAGATAAAACAGCGCCAGATAGCCCACCCAGATCAGAAGATACCACGCATGGCGATATTCTGAAAGCACCGCGCGGCTAAGTATTTTCCTGTTCCGGCTGCTCATAAGAAGACTCCCCGTCTGAAACAGACGCACATGGTGCGTCCTGAATGGTTGGAATAAAGGCCGCAACGATGCGCCCTTTTCCCTGATGGCTGAGATAGAAAAAGCCGCTGACGCTGAAAACCAGCGCGCCGATAAAGTTCACGAACAGATCCTCCATCGTGTCGTAGAGGCCAATGTCCAGATACCCGTCAAAGCCAAGGTCGACGCCATTGACGGCTACAGACGTTATGCCGTCGAGCGTGATGGAGATGTTGGAGTTTGTGGGGTCGAGCATGACAGAGGAAATTTTGTGGACGATGGTGTCCTTCTGCATGTCGAGCAAAAAGAGCCTGTCCATCGAGAACTCAAAAAACTCCCAGAAAACGCCGATCGTCATCGAAAAGCAGAACGCGACCAGCGCCACATAAAAGGGAGACAGCGCAAACTTGATCTTGGCGTCGCGGTTTAAAATGTCGATCAGAGAAAAGCCGAACGCCGCGCAGAGAAAGCCGTTGGTGGTGTGAAGCAGGGTATCCCAGTGCGGATACTGGATAAAGTAGCTTTGCAGCTCACCGAGGATCTCGGCGGCAAAGATAAACAGAAGAATGATGATCTCCAGCGCGCTTGGCAGGCGGATGCCAAAGTTCTTCTGGATAAAAAACGGCAGCATGAACAAAACCAGCACCAGCACACATACAAACGCGCTCTCATAATCCTGCCGGATGAGCGCCAGAACCAGAGAGGCGATCACGATCAGGCGCAGCACCACATACACCGCAAACACGGATTTACTGCGCCGGATGATGGCCTTCAGCTCGTCTCGTTTTTTTGCGCCGGGGGATTTTTTCATGAACAGCTTCCTTTCGTTTTCGCATGGAAGCCCGCCCGGACTTCCGACATTACTGAGATATTGAACAGCATTATAGAGCATTTGTCTCAAAAATGCAATCCTAAATTCGTGTTGTCAATGCCGAAAAATTGTCCATGTGCCGCACAGAAAATGCCTGCCGAAAAACGGCAGGCATTTGGCAAAGGATATCTGGCACGTTAATTGCTCTTTTTGCGGCGGAAGAAGACCTTCTCCACGCGCTTATAAAGGAGCATGGTCAGAAGCGAGACAATGACGCCCTTGACGATGTTGAACGGCACGACCGCAAAGGTAACCAGCGTATTGAGGCTCGTGATGGAAGCATTCACATCCGTTCCCATTGCAACGATCGCCTCCAGCGGCATGCCGAAAAGCTCAGAGAACTTCGGGATCAGATACCATGCATTAAAGAGGCTTCCAAACACGCTCATCACAAGCGTTCCCAGCGCCAGAGAGAAAACCGCGCCCTTCTTGGAAAGCATGGCCTGATAGCAGATGGAGGCCGGGAGCACGAACGAGCAGCCCACCAGGAAATTTGCAAGGTCGCCGACGAAGGCTGTTGTTGTACCCTTGAGCAGAAGCTTGAGCACGACCTTTAAAAATTCACACGTCACGCCAGCGACCGGCCCCATGTAAAATGTGCAGATCATGACCGGAAGCTCACTCAGATCAAGCTTATAAAACGACGGCGCAAAAAACAGCGGCAGATCAAAGCAGTACAGCACCGCAGCGACCGCCGAGAACATCGCGATAAAGGTGATGGCGCGCGTGCGCTTCAGACGGTTTCGCTTTTTCATAACGAGGTGCTCTGAACCAAGCGCCAAGACCCAGATCAGCGCGGCAAGCAGAACGCTCATGCCAAGGAAGGAGAGATTTTCCGTGATTTGCTGGAGCAATGCATTCATATGTATCACCTGTTTATAAAAAAATTCACGTCTGGAAAAGCTCTCCAGACGCGTAAGCGAACAGCCGAAGCGGCTGCACGATCTTCTTTCATCCAGACTGTACTGTCGGTACCGGAATCACACCGGTTCAGCTTTCGCGCGCGGACTTTACCGCCGGTCGGGAATCACACCCTGCCCTGAAGACGCATATTATTTTTCTATGCCGCTATTATACTTCCGATATGTCCTCTTGTAAAGAGGGAAAACGAAATTTGTCAAAAAAAGTTTTTTGCGCGCCGGTTTTTGACAGCCCGGCATTTATCTGCTAAGATAGAGTATCCGTCTCAGGCGCTCCGCCTGTGGCTGCGGCAGGCGCTTTGCCCGCCGGCATCGCAAGGCCGTGCATCACGCCGTTTTTCCGGCTCGATGCAACGTCCCCGCCAACAACGGCGTCATCATAGACAAGCAGCGTTGCAAAATACACTCCGTCGCTGCCGGGGTAGTTTGTGATCTGATAGACATAGCGCGTGACGCTCTTGCCGCTCAGCGGCAGAAGATCATAGCCCTGCGAGATTTGCAGGTCGTTGTAGCGCAGAAAAACCTCCGACGGCTCTTCCGGCACAAGCACCTGCTGCGTCTGCACAGGCTCTGGCTGCACCTGCCAGCCGAAGCCTTCGAGAAAGGCGACGCGCGCGTCGTTGCTTCCGGCCTCGCCTGCCTGCTCGGCGGTCTGCGGCGGCTGCCCCTCCTCCGCGCCGCGCATGCAAAGCGCCAGCACCCCGGCAGCCAGCGCCAGGACGAGCAGCACGGCAAGGATTTTCCGTCTGGAGACCTTGGCGGTCATAATCAGCATTTTGACTCCCTCCATTTTTTCAGGTTGGTACAACCTATTACGCCCGGGCGCAGAATATGCGCGCACGCGGCCTGGCCGCCCGGCTTTTACTTTTTGATGTTCAAGGAGGCTTCTGCATGCAGAGACTGGATAAAATACTCTCAGAGGCCGGCGTCGGCTCAAGAAAGGAGCTGCGCGCTGCCATCCGCGCCGGGCGCGTGTGCGTTGGCGGCGCAGTCGTGCGCGACGAGAGCGCAAAGTTCGACGAAAAGACGAGCTCTCTCACGCTCGACGGCCAGCCGGTCGAGCTTCTGCGCCCGGCGCTGGTCCTGCTCAATAAGCCCGCAGGCTTCTTGACGGCGGCGGATGACCCGCGCCAGAAGACTGTCATGGCGCTTCTGCCCGAGCGCTGGCGAAGATTTGGCGTGATGCCGGTGGGAAGACTCGACAAGGACACCGAGGGGCTGCTGCTTCTGACAAACGACGGCCAGCTTGCCCACCGCATCATAAGCCCCCGCCACGGCGTCTGGAAAACCTATTACTGCGAGCACGAGGGCACGGCCACGGAAGAAGATGTGCGCGCCTTTGCGGCGGGGCTTTCGCTTTCAGACTTCACCTGCCTTCCGGCAAAGCTCATTCCCCTTGCCTCCGGCCGAAGCGCTGTGCGCGTGCAGGAGGGAAAGTATCATCAGGTGCGGCGGATGATGGCCGCGCGAAATCTTCCCCTTTCCTATCTCAAGCGCGTGGCAGAGGGCGGGCTCTGGCTGGGTGCGCTTGCCCCCGGGGAGACGATGGAACTGGATTTAGAGCAAACGGAGCGGTTGATCACAACCTGTCGTGATTTTGACGAAAAAAAGCTGCTTGCGAATTGTGTAAGAAACCGGCCCTTCTTTGGAGCAAATGACGAAAGACTATGAAAAAGCCACAAAAAAAGCTGCCATTTTTGAAACAAAACGTCAATACCCCCTTGCGCAAATGCTAAAAACGTAGTATTATGTCAATGGTTGTTTGTGTAAATGGTAATATTTGAGGAGGGGCTACCATGTCCAGTCGTATTTTTCAGAGCGTCATCGTCCAGATGAAAGAAGCTACCGACCGCATGATCGGCGTCATCGACGCCGACAGCAACGTGATCTCCTGCAGTGATACATCCATGATCGGCGAAAAATGGCCGGAGGCTGTCATCCGGCTCAACAGCGCGCCGGATTCGATCGTCGTGGTCGACCGGAAGACCTTCAAGCCGCTTGTCAGCTGGAGCGCATATTTTGATTATGCGGTCTTTGCCGAGGGAGACGATGAGGTCGCAAGAAGCCTGTGCGTGATGGCCTATGTCGCGCTCAACGGCGCGAAGACCTATTACGAGGAAAAGCACGACAAGGGAACCTTTGTCAAGAATATCATCACCGACAATATTCTTCCGGGCGATATCTATATCCGTGCCAAGGAGCTGCACTTTGTGACCGATGTGCCGCGCGCGGTGTTCCTCATCCGCCAGGTCGCCCGCGCAGATGTGGCCTCGGTCGATATGGTAACAAGCATGTTCCCCGACCGGCAGCAGGATTTCGTTCTGTCAGTCAACGAGACGGACATTGCGCTCGTCAAGCAGATCCAGCCAAACACCGAGAAGGAGGATCTGTTCAAGATCGCCCAGTCGATCGAGCAGACGCTCCACGCCGAGCTTTTCATCAAGACGGTGATCGGCATCGGTACGGTGGCAAGCCATCTGCGTGAGCTTGCAGACTCGTTCAAGGAGGCGCAGGTCGCCATCGAGGTCGGCAAGGTCTTCGACACGGAAAAAACCATCATCAACTACGAAAATCTTGGCATTGGCCGCCTCATCTACCAGCTGCCGACCACGCTGTGCGAGATCTTTTTGTCTGAGGTCTTCAAGAAGAACTCCATCGACACGCTCGACCAGGAGACGCTCTTTACGATCAACAAATTCTTCGAGAATAACCTCAATGTCTCCGAGACGTCCAGAAAGCTCTTCGTCCACCGCAATACGCTGGTCTACCGTCTGGAAAAGATCAAAAAGCTCACGGGGCTTGATCTTCGCGAGTTCGACGACGCGATCATCTTCAAGGTCGCGCTGATGGTCAAGAAATATCTGGTGTCCAGAGAGAGCAGAATGCTCTGAGTCTGCGCGCCGGAGAGAACATCTGGAGAAAAACATGATCGAATTAACAAATGTAGAAAAGACATACGACACGGGCACCAAGGCGCTCAACGGTGTGTCGCTCAAAATTGAAGATGGCGAGTTTGTCTTTCTGGTCGGCCCTTCTGGCTCTGGCAAGTCCACCATCATCAAGCTTCTGACGGCGGAGCTTCAGCTGACCGCCGGGAGCATCCATGTCAACGGCTTTGCGCTGGAAAAGATCAAAAACCGCGCCATCCCCTACCTGCGCCGCACACTTGGCGTCATCTTTCAGGATTTCCGTCTCATTGAGAACAAATCCGTCTATGATAACGTCGCGTTTGCCATGCGCGTCATCGGCGCGCCGGAGCGCGAGATCAAAAAGCGTGTGCCGTATGTGCTGGAGCTGGTCGGGCTTGAGACCAAGGCACGCCGCCTTCCCAACGAGCTTTCCGGCGGCGAGCAGCAAAGAGTCGCCATTGCGCGGGCGCTGGTCAACAATCCCAGCATGATCATTGCCGACGAGCCGACGGGCAACCTCGACCCGGCGCGTTCGCTGGAGATCATGATGCTGCTTGAGCAGATCAACGCCCTTGGCACGACAGTCATGGTGGTGACCCACGAGCGTGAGCTTGTCAACCGCTTTACCAAGCGCGTTGTGGCCATCAACGAGGGCAAAATCATCAGCGACGGAATGGATGGGTACTATCTCGATGAAGAAGAATAATATTGGTTATCTGCTGCGCGAGGGCTTCCGGGGCGTCTTCCTGCATGGCTTCATGTCCTTCGCGGCCATCTGTGTAACGGTGGCGTGCCTGATTATCATGGGCACATTCAGTCTGGTGCTTTACAATCTGCATGTCATGATCCTCGATCTTGAGCAGGAAAACGAGATTCTGGTCTACATTGACGAGGATTACTCCGAGGCAAAGGCCAAGTCGGTCGGCTCGCAGATCAATCTCATTTCAAACATCCACGAGGCAAGGTTCGTCTCGCGCCAGCAGGCGCTCGATGAATTTGTCGAAACGCAGGCAGACGCCGAGCTTTTTGCCGGTCTTGATGCCGACACCTTCCGCGACCGCTTTGTCGTAACGCTGGAGGATAATTCCCTCATTGCGCAGAGCGTGGAGCGGCTCGAGCAGATCGACGGTGTGGCCGAGGTCTGGGCAAGCTATGAAATTTTCAATGGCTTTCAGACCGTGCAGAAGGTTCTGAATATCGCGGCGATGGTCATCATTCTGGTGCTCTTCGTGGTCTCGCTGTTCATCATCTCCAACACGATCAAGCTTGCCATGTACTCGCGCAGCCAGGAAATTGCGATCATGAAGATGGTCGGCGCGACCAACAGCTTCATCCGCCTGCCGTTTGTGGTAGAGGGTTTGATTCTGGGCTTTTTAAGCTCGGTCATCGCTTTCTTCTTCCAGTGGGGGCTTTATGATTTCCTTGCCGCGAAGATCTCGCAGATCGATACCCTTCAGCTCATCGCCATCGTGCCCTTCGCCGAGTGTGTGGAGCTTGTGGCAATCGCCTACGCGCTGACCGGCTTTGCCGTTGGCGTATTCGGCAGTCTCTTCTCCATCCGCAAATTCCTGCGGGTGTAAGCAAATTCGGAGGTTCTATGAATTCACGCAAACGCAGTAAATTTCAGAAAATCGTCTGTATCGCGCTGGCCGTTCTGATTCTCGGCTCGCTTGTGTCCGGCGCGCTGATGGTGATGGTCAGTGCGGCCAGCTCCAAGGAAATTGAAAAGGAGCTTATCGCGCTGCGCGAGGAGCAGGCAGAGCTCAAAAAGCAGAGTGACGCGCTCGAAGCTTCCATCAGCGAAAACCAGGCCAAAACGCAGACGCTTGTTGAAAAAAAGGCCGACATCGACCAGCAGATGGAGATGTCCCGGCAGACAATTGAAAATTTAAACGGGCAGATTCAGAGCTACAGCCTTCTCATCGCGCAGAAGCAGGATGAGCTTGAGGAAACGGAGGCTGAGGAAAAGCGCCTGAATGCGCAGTATAAGACGCGGCTTCGCTCGATGGAGGAGACCGGGAAGATCTCCTACTGGTCGATCCTCTTTGGCGCAAGCAGCTTCTCAGACCTTCTCGACAAGGTCAACATGATCAACGAAATTGCAGAGTCTGACCAGCTGATGCTTGAAAAGATGGCAGACGTTGCCGCGCAGCTTGCAGATGAGCGCGCAGAGCTTGAGACGCAGATGGCAGAGCTTGAGCAGGCAAAGCTCGACCTTGCCGCGCAGCAGGCGACGCTCGAAGCGCAGCGCGAGGAATCGAACAAGCTCATCTTGCAGATGGCGGCGGAATACGACGCGCTTTCCGAGGAATATCAGGAGTATGAGCGGCTGGAGGACGAAATGTCCGAGCAGATCAAAAAGACCGAGACGGACTATTTTAACGCCCTTTCCAGAGAAGAGGCCGCAAGGCAGGCTGAGCTGAACCGGCAGAACAACAATAAGGTCAGCGCCAGCGCCTCGGCCTCGGCCGGTACGGTAACAAGCTCGACCGGCGGCTTCCTCTATCCCCTTCCCTACGCGGTCTCGATCACAGACGCATACGGCTACCGCATCCATCCGCTGAGCGGAACCTATAAGTGGCACAATGGTGTGGACTTTGCAGCTGCCTCCGGCGCGGCCATCTACGCCACCAAGAGCGGCACGGTGACCTCTGCCTGCTACAACGAAGCCTACGGCAATATGGTCACCATCAACCACGCCGACGGCTATTCCAGCCTCTACGGTCACATGACAAACTACACGGTCTACGCCGGAGATTATGTCACGCAGGGGCAGATCATCGGCTACGTCGGCTCGACCGGCTGGTCAACCGGCCCGCATCTTCATTTTACGATCTATTATAACGGCGCAGATGTCAACCCCATGAACTACGTCTCCATGCCGTAAACAGCTGCGCCTCGCACCCACAGCCCGCAAAAGGGCTGTGGGGCGGATTTTTTATAAAAAAGGACTGTCTATGAAAAAAGGACTGAAAATCGCCCTCTGTATCCTCTGCGCGCTGGTGCTGTTTGCAGGCGGCGCGCTCGTTGCAAGCTATCTGACGACGCAGAGGCTTTATCAGCAGCTGCAGCTTGACCCGGTCACCGCCAAGGCCGCCGAGGTCTCGGCCTATCTTTCGGCGTATTATATTGATACCTATGACGACGCCGCGCTGGCTGACGCGGCTGCCAGCGCAATGGTCGACGCGACCGGCGATCCATGGAGCTATTATCTGAGCGCCGCAGACTACCAGAGCTATGAAGAGTCCATGGAAAACGCCTACGTCGGCATTGGCATCACCATCCTTGCAAGCGAAGAAGACGGCGGCTTTCTGATCGACGACGTGACCCCCGGCGGCCCTGCCGCGCAGGCCGGGATTCTGATCGGCGATGTGCTCTTTGAAATCGAGGGGCAGGACGCGCTTTCCCTTGGCGCGTCTGGCGCGCGGGCGCTTGTGCGCGGCGAGGAAGGGACAACGGTTTCGCTGAAGCTTCGCCGGGGAGAAGAGGTTCTGGAGCTTGCGATCCCGCGCGCACGCATTGCGGTCGATGTCGCGACCGGGCGGATGCTGGACGGGCAGCTTGGCTACGTGAAAATCAGCAATTTTGATGAGCGCTGCTTTGATGAGACCAGCGCCTGCATCGATGCGCTTCTGGCGCAGGGCGCAAAGGGGCTGATCTTTGATGTGCGCTTTAATGGCGGCGGCTACCGCGACGAGCTGGTGAAGCTTCTTGATAAGCTGCTTCCGGAGGGAATTCTCTTCCAGAGCGAGGACTATTCCGGGAAAAAGGAGACCGACACGTCAGACGCCTCGTGCCTTGCGCTGCCGATGGCAGTGCTGGTCAACCGGGAGTCTTATTCGGCGGCGGAGTTTTTTGCCGCCGCGCTTCAGGAGTATGACTGGGCGGAGGTTGTCGGCGAGAAGACAACCGGCAAGGGAAGATTTCAGACCGGCTTCCGCCTGTCAGACGGCTCACTTCTGAATCTTTCCATCGGCAAATACTACACCCCGCAGGGGCGCAGTCTGACAGACCTTGGCGTAACGCCTGATCTGGAGGTCGCGCTGGACGAACAGGCTTATCTGGCATGCTATCAGGAAAAGCTCCCGGACGCAGAGGACGCACAATTACAGGGGGCAATTGGGATTTTGATGGATAAAATCTCTTGACAGAGCCTGAATGGGATTATATAATCACTACTGCTATAATTTGAGGCTGGAAACCGCGAAAAAGCGGATTTTTACCATGGAGGTTATGATAAATGGCAAAGGAATTTAAAATCAGCACACTGCGGCTCAAGGAGCTGGAGCAGGAGCTGTTCTATCTCAAGACGACGCGCGAGAAGGAGGTTGCCGAGCAGATCAAGGAAGCACGCTCGTTTGGCGACCTGTCTGAAAACAGCGAATACGACGAGGCCAAAAATGAGCAGGCAAAGCTCTATGGCCGCATCGCAGAGGTCGAAAACATTCTCGCCCACGCCGTCATCATCGACGAGACGGACGACGCAGAGGGGCGCATCGGTCTTGGCTGCACGATCAAGGTGCTCGATCTGGAGGTCGACGAGGAAGAGATCTACGCCATCGTCGGCTCGCAGGAAGCCAACCCGATGGAGTGCCGCATTTCGGATGACTCTCCGTTCGGCAAGGCGCTGCTCGGCCACACCGTCGGCGATATCGTCGAGGTCGAAGCACCGATCGGCACACTCAAGTACAAGGTTTTAAGCATTGAACGCTAAGCAGCAGAATTTACGGTAAAAGAGGGAGAAAGATGGAGCAGGAAAAGAAGAACCAGAACCAGACCCCCGCGCAGGAGGTTTCCGTCGGCGACCAGATCAAGGTGCGCCGCGAAAAGCTGGCGGCCTTGCAGGCCGAAGGCCGCGACCCCTTTGTGATCACGAAATTTGTCCAGACCACCAACAGCCGCGAAATTAAAGAGCATTTCGATGAGATGGAGGGCAAGCCTGTCTCCATCGCCGGGCGCATGATGTCCAAGCGCGGCATGGGCAAGGTCTCCTTCTGCGATTTGCAGGACAAGGAAGGCCGCATCCAGCTCTACGCCCGCAAGGACGAGATGGATGAGGACGACTATAACCGCTTTAAAAAGTATGACATCGGCGACATCATTGGCATCGACGGCGAGGTCTTCCGCACCCAGCGCGGCGAGATGAGCGTGCGCGCCAAGCGCATCACGCTGCTCTCGAAGTCGCTTCTGCCGCTGCCTGAAAAGTTCCACGGTCTGACCGACAAGGAGCTTCGCTATCGCCAGCGCTATGTTGATCTGATCGTAAACCCCGAGGTCAAGCGGAACTTTATCATCCGCGCGCAGTTTATCAAGCATCTGCGCGACTATCTTGACAGCATGGGCTACATCGAGGTCGAGACCCCGGTGCTCAACACCATCGCAGGCGGCGCAGCCGCGCGCCCCTTCATCACCCACCACAATACGCTGGACATTGACATGTACATGCGCATCGCGACCGAGCTTCCCTTGAAGCGCCTGATCGTCGGCGGCATGGACAGAGTCTATGAAATTGGCCGCATCTTCCGAAACGAGGGCATGGACCCCAAGCACAACCCGGAGTTTACGACGGTCGAGCTCTATCAGGCCTACGCTGATTTCCACGACATGATGGACATCGCCGAAGGCGTCTACACGACCTTTGCCCAGAAGTATCTTGGCACATATGAGCTTGAGTGGATGGGCGAAAAGGTCGACCTCACGCCCGGCTGGCCGCGCATGACGATGGTCGAGGCCGTCAAGAAGTATGTTGGCGTGGACTTTGGCGCGATCACCGACAATGCTGAGGCCGTTGCGGCGGCAAAGGCTGTCGGCGTGGAGCTGGCAGACGCGGCAGAAAAGACCTGGGGCAACGCCCTTTATGCCTGCTTCGACCAGAAGGTCGAAGAGCACCTGGTTCAGCCGACGTTCATCACCATGTACCCCGTCGAGGTCTCTCCGCTTACCAAGCGCAGCCCGGAAGACCCGAGACTGACCGAGCGCTTCGAGTTCTTCATCTGCCGCGCGGAGATGGGCAACGCCTACTCCGAGCTCAACGACCCCATCGACCAGCGCAAGCGCTTTGAAAAGCAGGTTGAGCAGCGCGAGCGCGGCGACGACGAGACCGAAATGCTCGACGAGGATTTCCTCAACGCCATGGAATACGGCATGCCCCCCACGGGCGGCATGGGTATGGGCATCGACCGCGCAGTCATGCTCTTTACCGGCCAGGATACCATCCGCGAGGTCATTTTGTTCCCCACGATGAAGCCT